>CAJAXK010000154.1 GCA_903946925.1 uncultured Bacteroidales bacterium
CTCTGTGTGCCTCTGTGTCCTCCGTGCCTCCGTGGTTTTCTTTTTTTAGGGTTATCGGAGCGGACTCAACAAGCCAATTATGGAAATAGCATTCCCAATTTAGGACAAAAATCCAGAACTGGTTTGTACCGGGATGCTGGAACAAGAAAATTATCTGTTTTTTTTATAGTTAAATATGTTGATATATAGTTAGTTAAAAAATTTCTTTGGACTATTGCGATAAAAACTAAAAATCGCGGAGAGTTTAGCACGATTTTTAATGTTACATGCAGTACCAAAAATATTTAACAAGATCTTTCTTTTGGCAAAGGGGAAAAGCAGTTTATAACTGCATTGTTAAAAGCGGGGAAAGGAGACTTTTCCCGCTTTTTGGTTCTATGGCTGATACTATTGTAATGTTTACTGCAAGCAGGGTGATTGCCTATTTATTAAGCCCGACATTGATTTAATTAAAATTTCGATTTTACTTTTGGTTGATTTTCGTCCGATATTAGCATTTTGAAAATACTAACCACAACAATATTCATTAGAGCTTACGTATTTCCTGCTCGCTTAAACCACTTCCCCTATATGTTTTTCGGCTTCCACACCATATTTGTCTATAAGGGTTTTCAGTTCCCGAACGGTTTCAATTGATAAATTCAACATCAACGCAACTGTTTCTAACGCCATTTGATTGCGGAGCAATATTATTGCTGATAAATAAAAACCTTCTATTCGGCCTTTCCCAATCCCAATTTGTTCGCCTTTTTGCATCCCAATTTGTTCACCTTTTTGCATCCCAATTTGTTCGCCTTTTTGCATCCCAATTTGTTCGCCTTCTTCCCGTCCTTGCGCCCTTCCTTTTTCCAAAAAGCCGCTTTGCAGGGTTTTTTCGGTGCGGATACTGTCCCAGTATTTATCGTAGCCTTCAAGTTCGGCTTTACTGAACCCGCTGACAAGTAAATTGTCTAACGCTTCTTTAATTTCGGGCATTGCAAGTAAATCAGCGGGGGCTTCGGCTAAGTTTTCATCAATTTCGGTCATAAAGCGAAGCCATAAAACCTGTAATTTTTTCTGGGTGAGGTTCTGTGCCTTGAACTTGGGCAACTCAACAAAAACAAATTCCAAACCCTCTATCTGCCTTTGGGTATCTACAATATTCACAATTTTATAATGATGGTAATATTCCTGTTTGAATGGCTCGAAGGTTTCGTTTACCAAACTTAGGGCATATACAGGTTGCAATATCTTGTATTCAACCGCTTTGTCCAATTGCTTGATATATGCCTTTGATGCATTGAAAAGTACCCTTTGCATAAAACCGGTTGTCCAGTGCATTTGCATCTCGACAATAAATTGCCTTCCGTGGTTATCCATACACCTCACATCAACAATAGAATGTTTCAGTAGTGGGATTTCAGGCACCAATTCCGATGGCAGATACTCCAAACTTTGAATATTTGAACCTTCAGGCAAAGGCAAAAGCGCATTCAGGAAACTCTTTAACAGCAAAGGGTGCTGCCCGAAAACCTTTTTGAAGGTCAAGTCGTTTTTGGGATCCAGATATTTCATTTATAATTTTTTTACAAAGTTACTATTTTATAGCAGAATAAAGGCAAAGACGGTATTTTGTTATGTGCGAATCCCTGCTTTGGATGGTTGGAAGCAAAACAGAATTGCCTTACTCTTCTGCTATTTTTTTGCGGTGTGCAGCGAGCAGTTGCGCCCCGACAAATTAATAAGAAAACCTCTTGCCTCGCAAAATTCCCTTGAAGGCTCCTAAAGTGCTGCGAAGCAATGCCAGCAAGCAATTGAAAAGAACACTCCCGCCAAATTGAATTGTTTTTGTTAAAAACAGCAGATAGCAACATCTTCCATATTTCTATATCCGCTATAATACTACCTCAAATTCTTAAACCCGCTTTCCATAGCTTCCGAAATACGCTGGAACACCTCATCGAAAGTACCTAAACCGGCAATTTTTATCACTCCATGTAATTGATTGTATTTTTCGATTACAGGTACCGTTTTGGTTTCGTGTTCTTGCAGGCGTTTCACAATTTTGGAGGTGCTGTTGTCGTAAGGCATGCAATGGTCGGTTTTGCTCCTTTGGTCGAGGCGGCTGATCAGTTCTAAAGTCGGCACTTCAATTTCGACGATTTTTGAAATGGACGAACCGTATTTTTTTAGCATCCCATCCAAAATGTACGACTGTACCAAAGTGCGGGGGAAGCCTTTAAAAATAAAGCCTTTCACGCCTTGTGAATTTGCAAGTTTTTTCTCGATTAGTTGAACCACAATTTCATCCGGCACCAATTGTCCGTTTTCGTATAATTGGGTTATTTTGCGGCCTGTTTCCGAATTTGATGCTATCTCCTGCTCAAGCATGGCTCCGGTGGCTACATATTCGAGGCCAAATTCCTTTGCCAAAGCTTTTCCCTGCGAGCCTCGGCCTGAACCCGGATAACCAAACAGGACAATATTGAACAAGCTTTTGCTTAATTCGTGGTTTATTATTTTGGTGATGGCAAGGTTTACATTTTCGATTGTTTCGGTGCCGTTTACTTCCATGTAAATCCCTTTATCCTTGTAAAACTGTAGCACAGGCAGGGTTTTTTCGTTGTATTCCTTTAATCGGTTTCGGATAACTATTTCGTTATCGTCGCTCCTGCCCGATGTTTTGCCTCGGCTCAAAAGCCGCGCAACCGATTCTTCTTCAGGCACAACCAGGCTTATCAGACAATTTAACGACGTGTTGAGCTTTATCATCAAGCCTTCCAAAATATACGCCTGTATATACGTACGCGGAAAGCCATCGAATAAAAAGCCATTGGAATCCGGATTGTCGGTTATGGTTTTTTCGATAATCTGAACAATAATTTCGTCCGACACCAGCCCGCCCGAAGCAATGCTGCTCTGGGCTTCCATACCAAGCCGGGTTTTGCCTGCAATTTCCTGCCGCAGCAAATCGCCGGTTGAAATGTAAAACAAGTTATACTTGCCAATTAGAAATTCGGACTGTGTCCCTTTCCCTGCGCCCGGAGGGCCAAATAATGCTATGTTCAACATAGTTAATCAAATAATTAGTTAGTAGTGCCTTTGAAATGCATTAGTAAAAGTATCGAAAAAAGAAAAGGAACTGAGTTAATAACACAGTTTATTTGATATATTTACAACTTTAAAAGCTTTTGGCTGGCGTTTCGAAAAACCAGAGATTGAAATTCTTATTTCCTGGTTGAAAGTGGAAAACTATAAGAAGCATTTAGGACAATAAAAGTTATACTTTTGTTGGATGCCGTACCATAATTTGATCAGAAAATACAGCCGTATTACGCTAAAAAGTCCGATGAAATAGCCATGATTGGAATAAATCACCAACCGAAGATGATATTATAATCAATCTGGCGAACCTTTAGCTCACGAATACCTATAAAAAACAAGCAAGGAATGAGTAATTCCATGCGACCCCTAAAAAACAAATAATAACGCATGAAAAGATACAGGTTAGTTATTGGTATTATTACCGGTAATTAATCAGAAAACATTTAAAGCTTTTACATTATGCTTTACAACGACAAAACCAAGGAAGAACTCGCTCAAGAGTTACAGGATTTGCAGCAGAAGTATGCTTCGCTAAAAGCATCGTACGATAAAGATATTGCCAACAGCAAGCAAAACGAAATCAACCTGCAAATAAGCGAGGCGCAGAAAAAAGCTATCCTTAACGGTATATCTTCAAATATAGCTTTTGTTGACAAGGATTTAAAAATAATTTGGGCCAATAAAACGGCTGCCGATTCGGTAAATAAAAACCCGGATGAAATGATTGGCCACACCTGTCACCATTTTTGGGCCGACCCTTCAAAACCTTGCGAAAACTGCCCGTCCAGAAAGGTATTGGAAACAAAAAAAACGGAATCTACCATAATGCAAACCGATGATGGCCGTGTATGGGAGGAAAGGGGCGAACCTGTTTTTGATAGTGAAGGTAATTTGATCGGCGTTGTTGAAATTGCGACCGATATTACCGAAAGCAAGCAAGCAGAAAATGAAAATGAACGAACCCGGAAATTGCTCGAAGATTCGCAACGGATTGGCAAAATTGGGGGCTGGGAAATAAATATCGATACCAAGGAGCTTAAATGGACCAAGGAGATGTACAACATCCATGAAGTTGGTCCAGACTTTGAACTATTGGTGGATCAACGCATTAATTTTTATACCCCCGAATCCTTAGCTGCTGTTGACCATGCCGTACAACGTGCCGTTGAACATGGCGAATCATACGAGCTTGAGGGGGAAATTGTTACCGCCAAAGGCAACCGGCGAAACGTTAAATCAATTGGAAAGCCTGATTTGGAAAACAGCAGGCTATATGGCCTTTTTCAGGATATAACCGAGCGCAAGGAAACCGAGAAATATCGTGAATTGAGCCGCGATTTGCTAAAGTTGTTGAACGAACCCAACGATTTGGCAAAAACAATGCAGCAGGTATTGTCAGTTATTAAAGAGCGCACAGGATTTAGTGCAGTGGGCATACGGCTGAAAGAAGGAGAAGACTTCCCCTACTGGCAGCAACAAGGTTTTTCGCCGGATTTCCTGTTAACCGAAAACTCCCTCCTGGAGCGCACTGCCGAAGGCAACGTATGCCGCGATAAAAATGGGAATGTTAACCTTGAGTGTACTTGCGGACTGGTAATTTCAGGCAAAACCGACCCGGCAAATCCGCTTTTTACAAAAGGAGGCAGTTGCTGGACCAACAATTCTATTCCACTGCTAAACCTGCCGGCAGACGAAGACCCCCGACTCCATCCACGCAACAATTGTATCCATAACGGGTATGCATCGGTAGCCCTTGTGCCAATCCGCATTCAGAACACGATTATAGGCCTTATACAGTTAAACGACCACCGCAAAAACTGCTTATCACTCGAAATAGTCGAACTTCTGGAAGATGTTGCCTCGCACATTGGCGCAGCATTTCAACGCATACAGGATGCTGATTTGTTAAAAATTTCGAACCAAAATTTCAAGGATTTATCTAATCAATTAGAAGCTATTTTAGACCATATCCCGGGGCTGGTTTTTTACAAGGATAAACTCAATAATTTTATTCGTGTAAACAAATATGTTGCCGAAGCGTACCATACAAGCAAAGAAAACCTTGAAGGCGTAAACCTTTCCGAAATGTACCCCGCCCCTATTGCCAATCAATATCACCAAGACGATTTGGCTGTAATAAATTCGGGGGTTTCAAAATTAAACTTCGAAGAATCCTGGGATACCCCTGAAGGCTTGAAATGGGTAAATACTAATAAAATCCCATTTGTTAATGCCAATGGCGAAATTATTGGCATTCTGGGTATTTCCATGGACATCACCGAACAAAAAGCGGTGGAGGCTGCCCTTGCTCAAAGCAGGGAAGAATTGAAGGCTATTTACGACAATTCGCCGGTAATGATGAGCCTTGTTGATGAAAACCGCAACATACTGTTTGCCAATCCGGCATTTACAACCCTAACTGGAACGCCTGAAGAACAATTAAAAGAGGGCAAAGCCTGCGGTGTGTTTGGTTGCATAAACGCTTTAGAAGATATTAGGGGTTGCGGCTACGGTGCTGATTGCCGAAATTGCGGATTAAAGTTGGCAATGGACGACACAATGAAAACCGGTGCAAGCCACGATAATATTGAATACCACACCACACTATTCCAAAATGGGGAAACACGTGTTGTTACATTGCTCGGTTCCACTGCATTAATCGAAAGCAATAACGAACGGAAATTGCTATTGTGCCTTAACGATATTACCGACCGTAAAAAAGCCGAACACGCGCTTAGTATAAGTGAACATGAACTAAAAAGGGCACAGGAAATCACCCATATCGGCAGTTGGCATTTGGATTTGGCAACAAATGAGGTACATTGGTCGGACGAATTGTACAAAATGTATGGTTTTGACCCCTCACTGCCACCACCGCCCTTTACCGAACACCAAAAGTTGTTTACGCCCGAAAGTTGGGAAATTTTATCAACTTCGTTGGCCAATACCGCCGAAACTGGTATTCCATACGACCTCGAATTAAAAACCATAAAGCACGATGGAAGCTATGGATGGATGCGGGTGAAGGGAGAGACCATACAGGACAGGGACGGCAAAACCACTGGAATGTGGGGAGCTGCCCAGGATATAACCGAGCGCAAGAAAACGGAAAAAGCCCTCAGTGAAAGCCAGGAAATGTATCGCATAATAGTTGAAAACTCAGTTGTGGGTGTTGTTCAAACAAAGTTGAACGGCGAGGTATTGTATGTGAACGATGCATTTGTTAAAATGTACGAGGCTACATCGTCCGAAGAATTTATTGGCAAACAGATGACGGGGGTATATAAATTTGAGGCCGACCGCAACGAGGTGTTGCGTATGCTCAAAAAAGACGGGCGGGTTGACAATTTTGAGGTGGTTGGCCTTACGGTGAAAGGAAACGAAAAAACACGCTTATTAAGTGCCAAAATTTCGGGCGAGGCAATCAACGGTTTGGTGTTTGATATTACCGACCGTAAAAAAGCCGAAGAAGCGTTGCGCAAAAGCGAATTACTTCTACGGGAAGCCGGGCATCTTGCCAAATTAGGTGGTTGGGAAATTGATTTGGCTACAACAAAACTTACCTGGACGAAGGAAACTTACCATATCCATGAAGTATCCACTGAAATTGAACCAAATTTGGAAGATGGCATTAGATTTTATGCACCCGAAGCACAGCCTATCCTCAATAAAACAATTGACCGCGCTATAAACCATGGCGAACCCTTCGATCTCGAATTGCCTTTTATTACAGCCAAGGGTAAACATCTGTGGGTACGATCCATCGGAAATGTTGAGAAAGCCAATGGATTGACTACACGCATATATGGGGTTATTCAGGACATTACCGAGCGCAAAAAGGCGGAAGAGTCCCTTAAAGCAAGCGAAGAAAAATACCGCCTTTTAACCGAATTTACCGCCGATGTAATCTGGGTAATAAATTTAACAACCGCCAAATTTTCCTATATAAGCCCTTCGGTTTACCAGTTAAGAGGTTTTACTGCCGATGAAGCCATGCTCGAAACCCTGGAAGATTCGCTCACGCCCGATTCCATTGCTACAGTAAATGAAGCTATTACAAAAAACATAGTTACCTTTATCGAGCATCCCGAAAAACCAAATTATTATTTCCATGAGATTCAGCAATATTGCAAAGACGGTAGTATTATATGGGTAGAAGTGTCAACTCAATTTCGGAAGAACCCAAAAGGTCATATAGAAGTGGTTGGAGTGAGCCGTAATATTGAAGAAAGGAAAAAAGTGGCAGAGGAGCTTCACAAGTCAAATGCCTATCTCGAAAACCTTATAAATTATGCCAATGCACCAATAATAGTGTGGGATCCACAATTCCATATCACACGTTTTAACCATGCTTTCGAGAACCTTACAGGACGTAAGGAATTGGAAGTTTTGGGTAAAAGTATCGAAATATTGTTCGCCGCATCAACGGTAAACCAATCAATGGAGCTTATCCGCAAAACCCAATCGGGCGAACGCTGGGAAACCGTTGAAATAGAGATACAACATATTGATGGTTCTTCGCGAACCGTATTGTGGAATTCGGCAACGCTATTTTCCCCCGACGACAAAACCCCAATTGCCACTATTGCACAAGGACAGGATATTACCGAACGCAAGCAAGCCGAAGTTAAATTGCACCAAGCCTCGTTCAGGCTATCCGAAGCGCAGTAAATGGGCAATATGGGCAGTTCCAGCTTCGATCTTGATACAAATACCTGTATTAACACACCCCAGTTTAATAAAATTTTTGGTTTCGAACCCGGACAAGCCAATGACAATGCCGCCTGGAGCAAGCTGTTGCACCCTTTCGACCGCGAAGCCATACTTTCATCCCTTGCGAATTGTATGGAACAGGGAATAGGATACGACCGGGATTACCGTATTATCAGGAATGGGGAAATTAGGTGGATCCGAGGCATCGCACAGGCAGAAAAGGACCCGTCAGGTAAAGTTATCCGTATTTCGAGGGTAGAGATAGACATAACTGATCGCAAAAATACAGAAGAACAAATCAACAATAAAAACGAACAACTCGAAAAACTAAACTCCGAAAAGGACAAATTCTTCTCCATTATTGCCCACGATTTGCGTGGCCCGTTCAACGGGTTTTTAGGTTTGACTCAAATTATGGCCGAACAGCTCACATCGCTCACTTTAGTCGAACTTCAGGAAATTTCGAAAGGCATGAACAAATCGGCCAAAAACCTTTTCAGTTTGCTCAACAACCTGCTCGAATGGTCGCGTATGCAGAGAGGCTCTATAAGCTTTGAACCTAAACCTATTCCATTATTGCCTTTTGTAAACACAACCCTGCAACCTACAATTGATACTGCCAATACAAAAGGAATTGGGGTAAATATCCTTGTCCCCGAAAATATCAATGTGTTTGCCGATGAAAACATGCTATCCTCCACAATCAGCAACCTGGCTTCCAACGCAATAAAATTTACACCTAAAGGCGGCTCGGTCAGCTTATCGGCAAAAAGCACTGCTGATGGTCCTGTCGAATTTTCCATTCAGGATACGGGCATTGGAATGGATCCGGAAACGCTCGACAACATGTTCAAACTCGACGTAAGCATAAGCCGCAAAGGCACCGAAGGCGAACCAAGCACTGGCTTGGGACTGCTATTATGCAAGGATTTCATTGATAGACATGGTGGAAAGATTTGGGCCGAGAGCGAGGAAGGGAAAGGAAGTACGTTCTATTTTACATTGCCTGCGAAAGCAAGTCGGATTGCGACATAAAGTCGCGCCCCGACTTGCTAAATGATTGGACAGGGTTGCACCACTAAAATTTCACTCGTATCCCCAAAATTAGGATTAATGAAAACCATGAAGGCTTATCTAATATTACTGCTCAGCATCACCCTGTTTTCCTGTGTGCTAAATGCACAACAACCGACAAATATTACTTTGCAACTTAAATGGAAGCATCAGTTCCAGTTTGCCGGTTACTATGCCGCCATCGAAAAAGGATACTACAAAGAGTTGGGAATCAATGTAAACCTTGCCGAAGCTGTTGAGGGGCAAAATCCCAGCAATGCGGTTTTTAACGGTAAAGCCGAATTTGGGGTATGCACATCTGATATTGTATTAATGCGCGGTGCGAACAAAAAAGCCGTTGTATTGGCAACCATTTTTCAACATTCGCCACAGATTTTATTGGCATCAAAGCAAGCAGGAATCGATCACATACACAACCTGGTTGGCAAAAAGATAGCACTTGAGCCAAATGCCGCCGACATTATCGCCTTTATGGACAGCGAAGGGGTTTCGTTGGATGAGTGCATTGTGAACGAACACACTTTCAGTGCCGATTTGTTGATGAATGGCAAATTAGATGCAATTTCGGCTTATTCAACCGACGAGCCATTTGAACTCCAACAGGCAAATTTTGAATATACAATTATAGCGCCGGCTATGGGTGGTATTGATTTTTATGGCGATGTATTGTTTACAACCGAAGATTTGATTGAAAAAGACCCAACTTTAGTCAAAAATTTCCGGAAGGCTTCGCTTAAAGGATGGAAATATGCCATGGAACATCCCGAAGAGGTAATCGGATTGATTTATAATAAGTATTCGAAAAGGCACAGCATCGAACACCTTAGGTTTGAAGCCGAACACATGAAAAAACTTATTATGGCCGATGTGGTGGAACTTGGCTATACCAACCCCGGCAGGTGGCTTACAATTTCCGAAACCTACAAAGAACTCGACATGCTGCCTGCTTCCTTCACCAACAAAGGCTTGCTTTACTCCGAATATGAAGAACCGGTCACTAAAATACCTTGGAAATTAATCGCCCTGTTTTTAATCATAATTGCAATTATTGGATCGGCAACCTATTTTTACTACAAGGCTTTATCGAACCTCAAAAAAGAAATAGCAATCCGTAGCCGCATCGAAAAAGATCTTGTTGATAGTGAGGAAAAGCACCGGATTTTGTTCCTAAACTCGCCAGATGCGTATTTGATTATTGTTGACGGTGTGTTTTCCGACTGCAATAAAGCTGCCGAACTAATGTTGGGCGGCAACAGGTCGCAAATAGTGGGGAATTCGCCTTCGATAATTTCGCCTGAATTTCAGCCCGATGGCAAAAGATCGACAGATGCCGCAGACCAAAAAGTAAAAGAAGCCTTGCTACAAGGGAATAATTGCTTTGAATGGCTGCACCGTAGGTTCGATGGGTCTGATTTGCATGTGGAAGTATCAATAGCTTCGATGACATTAAAGGAAAAACCCGCCTTGTTTATCACTTGGCGCGATATTTCGCGGCGGCGTAAAGCCGAGGAGGAAAAAAGAAAAGGCGAAGCCATTTACAGCGCCATACTCAACGCATCACCCGATGCCATAACCATTTCCGATTTAACCGGCCGCTATATCATGGTTTCGCCTTCGGCAGTTGCGCTGGCAGGTTTAAACAGCCAAGATGAGATGATTGGCCGCAATATTGTGGAATTTGTTGCCCCGGAAGATAAAGAACTGGTCCTTTCAAATTATTCGCTAATGTTGAAAGGGATAAAAACCGGGCCCAATCAGTATCGTGGGCTTAAATCCTCCAGTTCTGTGATTGACATAGAAGTGAATGGGTCAACAATTAAGGATGCTAACGGACAGCCCGAATTGCTGGTGTTCAGTGTTCGGGATATTACCGAACGGAAAAAAACGGAATCAGAAATTAAACATAAAAACGAACAACTCGAAAAGCTTAACTCCGAAAAGGACAAATTCTTCTCCATTATTGCCCACGATTTGCGTGGCCCCTTCAACGGCTTTTTAGGATTAACACAAATTATGGCCGAACAGCTCGCATCGCTAACTTTAGTCGAACTTCAGGAAATTTCGAAGGGCATGAACAAATCGGCAAACAATCTTTTTAACCTGCTCAACAACCTGCTCGAATGGGCGCGTATGCAGCAAGGCTCAATAAACTTTGAACCAAAACCCATTGATTTACTAACACTTGCAACCTCTGCACTGCAACCCCTTTTGGATTCTGCCCTCAAAAAAGGCATTGGCGTAAACGTTCACATCCCCGAAAATATCCACGTATTTGCCGATGAAAATATGCTGTTATCCACCATCCGCAATTTGGCTTCAAACGCAATAAAATTCACTCCTGCTGGCGGCTCGGTCACCTTATCGGCAAAAAACACTGATGCTGGCCATATCGAATTTTCCATTCAGGATACAGGCATTGGGATGGATCAGGAAACGCTCGGCAACATGTTCAAACTCGATGTAAGCATTAGCCGTAAAGGCACCGAAGGCGAACCCAGCACAGGCTTGGGACTGCTATTGTGCAAGGATTTTATCGAAAAACACGGCGGAGGTATTTGGGCCGAAAGCGCGGAAGGGAAAGGGAGTGTGTTCTATTTTACGCTGCCTGCTAAAGCAAGTCGTAGTTCGACTTAAAGCCAAGCCCCGACTTGCAAACGGAAGGTCGAAACTTTAGTCGGAGTGCGACTTCAAGTCGCGCCCCGACTTGCTAAAAAGATCGCAATTTCCTGACTTCGACAATGCGCCACCCATTTCACAGTTGAGCTCATCAGAATTGAATATTCGCTCGTAAAAAATAATTTTTGTACCGTTTATGTGATTCCCAAGCCTTAAATCGGTCTGCGCCACCCCAGTGTCGAAGTCAGGATTAAAAAGCCTTTCCATTTCAAATGGGGGAGGCTTTTTTAGTGAAAAGTGAAGGTTATGTGCCGTAACCATCCACCTTGTCGCCTGATCAAGTTGTCTGCCCTCTACTTGTTGCCCTTCCCTTTGTCATGCCACAGCCTTCAAATGCAAAACCTCCAAAATCTGATATTTAGAACTTTTATGTTAAAAAGTGAATTAGTGCTTATCTATTTGCTTTAACTTTGCAAACTACACTTCAAAAATCAATCATTATGGGTAAATTAGGTCCAACCGAAATAATTCTTATTCTTGCTATAGTACTGTTGCTTTTTGGCGGAAAGAAAATTCCCGAACTCATGAGAGGAATGGGCAAAGGGGTGAAAAGCTTTAAAGATGGCATGAAAGAGGATGGGGAAGAACCCAAGCCGAATTCGAACACACCTGCGTAACGGGCTGTATTTGAATTGATTCCTGCAAAGGTATTATCCAATTTTACTACTTGGTTAATATTTTTTTGCATTTAAAAGTTAATGATTCAATACCAAAATACGGATTGTTGGCGTTATATGAGTCAGCAATCTTTTTAAATATAACACTGTAAAGGATTTAGCGTAAGGTTTAAATCCATTTTTAGTGTCGCTAAACTTTACAAAAACTTCGGTATGTGTGGTGTGTCCACCTACTGTATTAACCCAAACTATTTACGAATGAAAAAAACACTCAACATATTACTTGTTCTTTTACTGGGTATTACAGGGTTGTTGCATGCACAACAGGCAACCGAATATACTGCCACCGTAAAGCCTACGGGCGATTTTGAATTGATAAATGATAATTTTATCGTAGCGGCCTTGGACAGCCTGAGTACTTTGAAATACTTCGAAAGCAGCGAAAGCACCAAATACCGCCTTAACGACAACAAATATAATTTCCTGCCTAATTTCATTCCCACTTATCCCGATTCAGTTTATTATTACCGTATGCAAAGGCTCGACGTAGAGTCGCCAATGGAATTGACCTACAATCCGTACGTGCGCATGTTTATTGACATGTATGCCAACCGAAAGAGGGGAACAACTTCGCGTGTGTTAGGTTTGTCGCAAATGTATTTCCCAATTTTCGAGCAGCAACTCGACAAATACAATATCCCACTCGAATTAAAATACTTGGCCATAGTTGAGTCGGCACTTAATGCAAAAGCCCGTTCGAGGGTTGGTGCAGGCGGGTTATGGCAATTTATGTATTATACCGGCAAAGTGTATGGGCTGGAGGTGTCGTCGTATGTTGACGATCGCAACGACCCGTTAAAAGCAACAGTTGCAGCTTGTAAACATTTCAACGATTTATACAATATTTACCATGACTGGTTGCTTGTGCTTGCTGCCTATAATTCGGGTGCTGGTAATGTGAACAAGGCCATAAGGCGATCGGGCGGCAAGATGACTTTCTGGGAAATAATGCCATATCTTCCACGCGAAACCCGCGATTATGTTCCGGCTTTTATTGCAGTAAATTATGTAATGGCCTACTCCAATGAGCATAACATTTATCCGGTAATGCCAAAAATCCTTTTCCATGAAACTGATACTGTTGCAGTACACCAACCCCTAACCCTTGGCATATTAGCCGATAAGCTTAAACTCACCAACACCGACCTGGAGTTTTTGAATCCCACTTTTCGCACTGGGTTTATACCAGCAACCCCTGCCAATCCGTTTTATATCCGGTTGCCGCAAAAATCAATTGCCGATTTTATTAATAATGAAACTTCACTCTACGCCTACTACCAGTTAAAAGGCTACGATCCCAATCAGTTTAAAGCTACTGACAATGCTGATTACGATGTTATTACAAAACGGATTACCCACAAAGTCCGTAAAGGTGAAACCCTTGCCACTATAGCACGCAAATATGATTGCTCCTCGTCGGAAATAAAGAAGTGGAATAAATTGAAGAAATCTTCGGTTTATAAAGGCCAGGCATTAAAAATATATGTTCAAACACGGCAACCCGCTGTTGAAGCCAAAACACCCAAAACTTCACCAGGCTCGCAGGAATTAGCCTCAGGCCCTGATACGTTAAACACTGAAACAGTTGTAGTAAAAACAGCAAATCCAACTACGTCAACAATTGTAAAACCTAAATATCATATTGTTAAAAAAGGCGAAAGCTTGGGAAAAGTTGCTGCCAAGTACCATGTTACCACAAAAAACCTTTTGGCCTGGAATAAGCTAAAAAGCAATAATTTAATGGTTGGGCAAAAACTCAGGGTTAATGCTCCTTCAAAAACTGTTGTGGATGAAAACCTTGCAAACAATACAGCTTCGGGCAACGAAAAACATAGCGGGCAACCGCAGAAATTTTCGACGGATGCAAAATATTATGTGGTAAAGAAAGGGGATTACCTCTCAAAAGTTGCAACTGAAAACGGAGTTACAACAGAACAGCTAGTATCGTGGAATTCTTTAGAAACCAACAATTTACTTACTGGTCAAAAGCTTAGGGTAAATGCACCCGATACTGGCAATACCACAAAGGCAAGCACTTCCGAACTGGCAAAAAAAGCGGAGGTGGATACCACCAAAGCCGACCTGAAAATGGTTTATTATACCGTTAAGTCTGGCGATACTTTATGGAGCATTTCGCAAAAATACAATGGCGTTACTATTGACCAACTGAAAGAATGGAACAAACTCTCAGGAAAAGCTGGGCTTAAAGTTGGTCAAAAGCTAAAAGTTATTTTGCCTCAAGGATAAAGCCGGCAATTTGGCAAATTGATTTTTTAGGCATGGCTTACCTGCAAACGCCTTAGATCCTGAATAGATTTTCATCCATTTTCCTTCAAATTTTACTACGATTATCCTGTATCTTTCCACAAATGAAAATGGGGTTTCCTTTCCCACTTTATCCCCCTTCAATCATGTTAAGGGTTAAAGGTTTGGCATTCTGCTTATTGGCAATTATTGTATTGGCTTCTTGCGGAACTAAAAAGGGTATAAATTCTACTGGAAACGCATCCGAAATTCTTGTTGTAATCGATTCTGCAACAATGCAGAGTTTGGTTGGCGACACAATCCGTTCACTATTCATGCACACCCAGGATGGATTTTCAAATTTAGAGGCAAGTTTCCTGCTGCGTTATATGAACGAAAGTGATTTCGACGAAGCTACAAATTTGCACCACAATATTTTAATAGTAGATATTGATGCCGATAATATAAAAGGCAGAATAGAAACCCTAAAAGATGAATGGGCACATCCACAGCGTGTTGTAAAAATAAAGTCGGCTTCCGATACTGCATTCTATACCCTTCTGTCAAAACATGCTGATGCTATAAACGAATTGTTTGAGCAAAACGAAAGAGTGATTGCCAAGGTTAAAAACACAAAGGTTCGAAACCGGGAAGCAGAGGAATTGCTTAACCATGAACTTGAGATAAAAATGCTTGTTCCAGGCGAAATGCAACAGACCGTAAAACCAAACCATTCCATTTGCCTTGAGTCTAAAACAGCAGCCAATGGTTTGAAACTTATTATCTACGCTTTTCCTTATAAGGACAGCAGCCAACTTAATGCAGATGCTTTACATACCCTTAGGAAACTGCATTTTCTGGATAACACAATGGGAAGCAAACTAGATGCTCCTAATTTCAAATGCTTGGATTCTATACCAAGTACAAGTAACAAGTTCGTTTTTAAAGGGTTGTATGCTCTCGAAACCAGAGGGATATACAAGTTGGAAGGAAACAAGACTGAAATTCCTTTTATAAGTTATGCTATTATTGATGCCCCGCGCCAGCGGGTTGTTGTGTTTGATGGTTATGTGAATACTAAAGAAGAATCAAAACGGGGTTCAATCCGACTACTCGAATCCTTAATACTCGAATCCGAATTTACTTTTCCGAAAGTTAGTCGTTAGTATTCAACAGGGGATCTGCTTTGTGCGGCAGGTTTCATTTATGGCAAAAAGTTGCATGGGAGTTGCGATTCGCATTTGCTCCGAACTACGTCTTACTTAATCAGCGTCACCGTCCCCCAAACCGGTTCGGTCAAGCCTTTATGCTCGCCCACATCCTTGTTGTACCAAACCGATCCATCCCTGAACACGGCAGTGATCTTCCACACATACACATCCTGTTGGCAGGGTTTTTCGTTGAAAGATCCGTCCCAGCCTTCCACCGGTGTGCCTTTGTTGTCGAGCATCGAGCTTGACCAGAGTTTAGCCCCGTGGCTGTCGTACACCTCGGCAAGGTACTGCGCCAGGTTCACGCCCACCGGTTTCCAGAGACGGGTGCTTTGCACACTGCCACCGGGCGCAAAAGCGTTGGGCACATACAAGCCCTTGAAAATCATTTCGTAGGTGGAGAAAGCCGTGTCCTGGCAGCCTTTGCCGCTCACCGTTACCAGCATAATCTGGTAGGTGCCGTCTTCCTGGTAGGTGATCAGCGGCGATTCGCGGTAAGATGTTTCTCCGTTGCCAAAATCCCAGTAATATTCCGTGCCACCCGTGGAACCGTTGGTAAACTGCAACTGTCCCTGTATCTCATCCACGTTGTCGGTAAAATCAAACGCGCTGCTTGGCGATGGGTCCACCTTTACCTGTTGTGTGATCGTGTCGGCACAGCCGTTGGTGTCGGCCACTGCTAA
>CAJAXK010000155.1 GCA_903946925.1 uncultured Bacteroidales bacterium
CCCTGATTACAATTTTCCCTCCAACAAATGCCGGTGTACAAACCGAACCTTCACCTAAAGATGGTTCGGTAACAGAAGTATATGTTTTGTCAGCTTTAAAAATGTGCATAATACCTTTTTTGTCCAATTGCCAGATGTTTCCATCCACAAGCATGGGCGAAGCGTAAGTGGGTGTACCAAAGTCCTTTTCCCAATATTTTTCTCCGGTTTTGGCATCGTAACAAATCATCATGCCATAGCTTGTTGGCAGAAAAACGTATTTGGATGTAGCCACAGGGCTTGGTATGTCTGAAAGATATTCGTCCGATTCCCATAGTAATTTTGGAGTTCCACCAACCTGAACAGCAGCAAGTTTTGAATAATCGTTCACCGAAAACACTACACCGTCTGCATAAGCCAAGGATGGGCCAACTTCGCCCGAAATGCAATTAAACCGCCAAAGTTCCTTTCCGGTTGCGGGATTGTACGAAATGACAAAAGGCTCGGCCACCAACATCAATTCGGTTTGGCTTCCGGTATTTACTAATATTGGCGATGCCCACGAAATTTTTACATCGCGGCTTGTTTTCCAAACTTGCTCGCCACTTTTTGCAGCCAGCGCAAGAACATTTGTGTTTCCCGATTGATCGTATTGCACCAAAAGCAAATCGCGGTACATCACAAGCGAAGAAGAATGCCCGTAATGGTTTTTGGGAAGTCCGAGGTTTTTGGCCCAGACTTTTTTGCCTTCAAAATCGAGTGCGATCAAATCGCCATTGGCAAAAATGGCATAAACGCGTCGTCCATCGGTGGTAAGAGTGGGAGCTGCAAAACCCGTTTCGCCATTTACTTTTGGGGCTGTTGCCGAAGTGCCGGGAATTTTATCAACAAGGGTTTGCCAGAGGATTTTCCCTGAGTTTAAATCGAAACAATACACTTCACGTTTTGTAGCGTTTGCACCTGAAAGGAATATTTTATCATTCCACACCACAGGCGAATTATAACCTGTTAAAGGAATTGCAGTTTTCCATTTGATATTTTTTCCGCTTTTCCCATCCCAATTAGTTGGAAAACCATGCTGAAAAACAATGCCATTGCTTCCCGGACCACGGAAAGCCGCGAAATTATTGTTGATTTCCTGTTGGGTTGGATAGCCATCAAGGATTGGTGCCGATGCGGACGAATCTTGCATTCCGGTTAGTGTACTGTCGTTTTGGGCCAACGAATCAGCTTGGGCCAACGAAATATCATTATTTGCAGCCACTTTTGTGGAATCGGCATTTGAACCTGTTGATTTTGCAGCCAGATCAAGTGTTTTTCCAAGTTCGTTATGAGTCAGGAATGCGAAAAGAAGTGAAACCACCACCAGAAAAATTCCCGAATAAGCAACCCATTGGCGGTTTATCTTTCGTAAATCCCAGAAATTATTTGTTGCTTCGCCCGGAACAACAGGTATTTTAGCAGTTATCAATTCTATAGTTTTCAGGCATATAACAACAACCAAAACACTGAATAACAGCAGGTAGCCTCCGGTTCGGATTTGCCATTGATTGGTAAAAAATGCTTTACGGGCTAAAAGGTCTAGTTCGCGGATTTCAGATTTTAGCTGTTCATCGTCCGGACTGTTTTTGAATTTTTCAATCATGGATTTCATGACCGGCGAATTCAAGGGATCGCTGCTTTTCACCTGAAAATAATTCACCGAAATAAGTATGCAAAGCACAAATGCAAGCATGGCAGATGCAAAAGCAATGCTTTGAAGCAGCCTGATGGTTTTTTCCGATGGTTTTGTTTGGGTCATCATTTTGTAATCTGTTCTTATTTAAGGAATCTTCACTGGGCAATAATCAACGCAACGCACGCAACTAAAGCAGGTTCCTTTGTTCGGAGTATAATCTGTTCGGTGTTTTGTAATTAACCAACCAGCAATCAGTCCGCCAAATACCAAACCAATAAATCCTCCTAAAATCCAACTGCCGATGTAAAATTTATGCAACACTTCCGAGGCTTCTGCAAAAACCTGTTTCTGCTGTTTCCCCTGCGATTTGAAAGCCTGAATTTCAAAGGTTTCTGTCTGATCCTTTCCTGTAACCGGGTTAAGGATTTGTTTTGCCAGCCTCACTTTTGCATTAACACCAGCCAAAGGTTCGTGCAAACGGGAGCCAGCCCAACCACCTGCCAGCATCAATATTGGAATCAGAAAAGTGATAAAAATCAGTTTGCGGCCCATTGTGCGTTTGTTGTCGGGATTCTTGGTCGTAACCGGCATATCTATCGCATCATACGGACAAGAGTTTTCGCAAAGGCGGCATTGTATGCAATTTGAGGGTGTAATGGTTATATGCTTACGCGAAAATCTGCTGACCCAATTCAGCAAAACCCCATAAGGGCATAGAAAACGGCAATACGGTCGCGCAATAAAAATGCCTGTTACCAAAAGCAAACCTCCAAACACGAACATTCCGAACGATGCATCCAATCTCCATATCCCGACAAAGGGATCGTAGCGGCAAATAATAAAATCGGTTCCGGTGGCTGCATACAATATGGCAAGCCCAAGATAAACATAAGGAATTACCCCAAGCACGGCATTTATCCGGGATCCCAGTTTCTGCGGGCTAAAAGCAATCAAATCCTGTATGGCACCAAACGGGCAAACAGCAGCGCAAAAAGTACGTCCAAAAAACAAGGTGTAAACAAGCGGAGCAATGAAAAATATAATTGCCGAGAGCGGGATCAGGTAGGATTTATCGAACAAGGCAAGGGTAATATTCTGGATGGAACCGATAGAGCAAATACAGCCCTCACGATAAAACCCAAAATATGCCAGCGCAAATAACGACATCCAGAAAACCGCGTTCCGGTTGCGTTTCTTTATTACTAACCACGAAACCACTGACAAAGAAATGATAAGAACTGCAATATCTAAAATGGCAAGCATTTCAGAGCGTGGATCAGGCATCAGGGTTTCTGGCTGAACATAACCCGATTCAAATTCCGGCTTTGGAAAACGCTGAATCCCATACGAGTTCAAAAACTGAACCGAAAATAGGAATACAACGAAAATCAATGCCAGCGCTTTTTTCATTTATGCCAAGTTTTTACAACAGTCTTATGTTTCATTAAGTTAATTGGTGTTTCTGCCCACTAAACCCTAACCCCCAAATCCTAACCCCTTTCTTCAGGTTTCGCTTCTATGCCTTGTAACAAATAGGGTTTATTTGCCGGAACCCGTTTGAAAGCATCTGCCGGACAATCACGTGCTATTGAACATTCGTTACAATTCACACAACGGTCGTGGCGCACTTGCAATTGCAATGAGCCATTACCAAAAGCTCCGCAACCCTTTACACATTTGGCGCAACCAATGCAAAGCGGCTCATCAATCGTATATTCGTAAAATGGGTCTTCAACAAATTTACGTTTGATGGCACTGGTAGGGCAAAGCTGGTTTTCGGCGGCGGTTGAAATATTTTTGGTGTCGGGTTTCAGGTATCCACCACACAAATCGCAATATCCGCACATGGCATAAACATGCGTAACCTTAACTGCTGAAGGTGTCATCACGCAATTATCAGCACAACGGCCACATTGGATACACTTTGCAGGGTCGAGTTGCCAAACGGTTTCCCTGAAAAGTGATGCTTCCGGCAAATTGCAGGAACCTGATTTTCCGCAATTTGTGCATGAAGAACCAAGCTGGCAAGTGCCGCCTTTGGCCGAACGATATACCAGCACACCAGTTGTAGCAGCCAGGCCGGTAAGGATGGTTCCGCGGCAAAGCATGTTCAGGAAGTCTCTTCGGTTTTGCATGGCCTTTATTGCTTTTTTAATTCAAAAACCCTTATTAGCTTTTTTACAGGATCAAGGATAAGGATGCGGTTTTGTTTATCAACTGCCAGATCGAGCCCTTTTGTGCCTTCCTCAAACTGATCGGGGGTTGCGACTAAGCAAAGGAAACTACCATCGGCTTTATATACTTTAACCCTTTCAATCCCTTTTTCACTCGTTACAAACATACTATCGTTAAGGAAAGCAAAGTTAGACGGATTGCAGCATCCACAAAACCCTTCCATTGCCATTGAAGCTTTTGTCCAGGAAGTAAGCAAAGCTCCATCGAAAGCATATTTTTCAAAACTGTGGCGGCCCGGATTTACAACCCAAAGGTTTCCGTCGTTGCTGATGCCAAGGTCGAAATATGGGCTTGGGATAATAAATCCCGGAACCCCGGTTGCCGGGTCTTTCAATCCTATCTTATTGATTAGATTACCTTTTAAGTCGAAACGAAAAACTACCTTTTGCCCTGCATCTGCAACAAAAACGTCATTCCCTTTTACCGTAATGCTTGTGATTACGGCATCTTCGCCACAGGAATTCCACTTAGCTACAAGCTTGCCATTTTTATTAAAAATTTCAACATGATCCAACATCCCCAGAAAGAGATTTCCATTTTCGGCTACAGCAATACTTTGGGCTATGCCTTCAATCTTGAATTTGTTGAGAACTGCACCCGAAGCATCAAAAACTTCAACGCCATCTTTACCAGCCACATAAATATTACCTGAATTATCGGTAGCAATACCATGAATTTCTTCCAGCGTTGTCTTAATTTGACTGGTTTCGGAATAGGCAGTCATTGAAGTATCGCCTTTGCGGATATTTTCCAGCTCAAACTTATAGGGGTTGTTGTCCCCGGGTTTATTGAAAAAGAAGTCTTTTACCATAAATGCAACCAATGCAAGCAGTAAAAGCAGAGCTGAAATGAGGATTATCTTTTGTTTCATGTGGTTGATCCAATTAATTTAGAATGCTCTATTCTATTGGCAATCAGGGTTTCAATCCCGATAGATTATGATCAAATTTTCTTATTTCGACCTTACATCAATACAAACCATTGTTTTGGAATCCCGCATCAGCAAATACCCACCTGTGATTGCAATCGGCCC
>CAJAXK010000156.1 GCA_903946925.1 uncultured Bacteroidales bacterium
CTTTGGGGAAAACCGGCTCGGAAGGTTCTTGTAAATATTGGTAAATTCGAGGTTGTAAGGACTGGCCTTATAGAAATTTTACGCAGATGTAGCCGAAGGTAAACCGCGCGGGCATGTGCGTAGCAAAACACAGCTTCAACTGCCCCCAAGATGTTGTACCCAAGTTGTCAAGCCTTGTTTTGCGGGTGTTTACCGAGGTGTACAGATGTGTAAAATTTCTATAAAGCCTTGACTTTTTCGTTCTTTTGTGTCAAGACAAAAGAACAAGAAAATAAATCTCAAAGCACATAATTATAAAAACAACACCTAAAAATATAAATCAGCCTCTTATCCCCTTTTTGTATAAATCTCAACAATTTTCAAAATCACTTCTGTAGCTTTCACCATTGATTCCAAAGGCACATATTCCATTTTACCATGAAAATTGTGGCCACCGGCAAAAATATTCGGGCATGGAAGGCCCATATACGATAGCCTTGCGCCATCGGTTCCACCACGGATGGGAACAACTTTAGGCAAAATACCAAGCTCTTCCATAGCTTCCTGCGCTGTGGCCACCACGTGGTAAACAGGCTCAACCATTTCGCGCATATTAAAATACTGGTCTTTCATTTCGAGGGTAAAACATCCTTCGCCATACCGCTTGTTCATAAAATCAACGCAATCCCTGAAAAGCTGTTTTTTAAGTTCAAACTTTGGTTTATCGTGGTCGCGGATGATGTATTGGACAAAGGAATTTTCCACTGAGCCTTCCATCTTGATTAAATGATAAAAACCTTCATAATCCTGAGTAAATTCGGGCCTTTCGTTTACCGGAAGCAAATCGTTGAATTCGGTAGCCATCAGGATCGCATTTTTCATTTTGTTCTTTGCATATCCGGGATGGATGTTGCGCCCCTGTATGATTACTTTGGCCCCGGCAGCATTGAAATTTTCGTATTCCAATTCGCCAATACCGCCGCCATCCATGGTGTAGGCAAAATCGGCCCCGAATTTTTTCACATCAAAAAAGTCCACACCACGGCCAACCTCTTCATCGGGTGTAAAGCCAACTTTCAAAGTTCCATGCTCAATTTCAGGATGCTTAACCAGGTATTCTATGGCAGCCATAATCTCGGTTACGCCAGCTTTGTCATCTGCGCCAAGCAAGGTAGTTCCATCGGTAACAATCAAAGTTTGCCCAAGATAATCCTTCATCTCGGGAAAATCAATTGGCGATAGCACAATGTTTTTTTCGGCATTGAGTAAAATATCATTTCCATCATAATTTTCGACCAATCGCGGTTTGATGTTGGCACCGCTCATATCAGGGCTTGTGTCCACATGAGACACAAATCCTATCACAGGTACGTTCTTCGTAGTGTTGGATGGTAAAGTCCCCATTACGTAGCCATTTGCATCAATGCTCACATCGGCTAAACCAAAAGTTTTCAACTGTTCGTGGAGCAGGTTAAGCATATCGAATTGTTTCGCCGTACTTGGAAATGTGGTTGATGAATCGTCGCTTTGTGTATCGATGGCAACGTATTGCAGGAAGCGGTTAAGGATTTCGTTTTTCATTTTTTTATTCGTTGTTGAAAGTTTATTGTAATTTTCGTGCTCTGATGTATTCCACAAGATTTCATTTGAGTAATTGCAGCTTGTAGAGTTGGATATTACGTTACTCGGGCTCTCCCTTCACCCTGTCACCCAGTCTCCCCTCACAACCCTTAAATCACAACCCCTAAAACCAAACCCCTAAAACCCAATCTATTCCTCCTTTTTCGCCCTCAGCGTTTCCCAGATAAAATACCCGCAAAGCACAGCTAGCATCAGCAAAGCAAGGGCTTCGGCACTGTGCGATTCGAACCATTCCTTGTTTACGAAATTAATTCCGCAGTTGGCTAAAATTGCACTTATAACACCCATTAAAGCACCACCGGCAATGAAACCTGATGCTATAAGTGTTCCCCTTTCGCGACGTGCATTGTTCAGCTTTTCGTCCTTGCTGCGGTTTCCAACAAAATTGGCAATAATTCCGCCCAACAAAAGCGGAGTATTAAGTTGTAACGGGATAAACATCCCCAAAGAAAATGCCAATGCCGGAACCCCAATCATGGTGAGTATAAGAGATAAAAATGCACCTGCGGCATATAACATCCAAGGTGCCGGTTGGCCGCTCATCATGGGTTGGATTACCGCTGCCATTGCATTCGCTTGTGGGGCAACCATGGCATTTTCGCCGGTAAAACCGTAGGTTTTGTTCAAAACCATTATAACACCGCCTACAGTTATTGCTGAAACAAATGTTCCAAGGAATTTCCACGACTGTTGTTTGTATGGTGAAGTCCCCATCCAATAACCAATTTTTAAGTCAGTGATAAAACCTCCGGCCATGGAAAGTGCCGTACAAACCACACCACCGATAATAAGTGCGGCAACCATGCCTGATTCGCCTTTCAGGCCTACAGAAACCAATACCAGGGACGAAATTATTAATGTCATAAGCGTCATTCCACTAACCGGATTTGTTCCTACAATAGCAATTGCGTTGGCAGCAACAGTAGTAAACAGGAAAGCGATTATCATAACAATTCCCAAGCCAACCAAAGCGTGTGTTAAGTTGTGTACAACCCCAAACTGGAAGAAAACAAAAATGATCAATGCGGTGAGCAAAATACCACCAGCAATAATAGCCATCGGCAAATCGCGTTGTGTGCGCAGATTGGTAGTTTTTGTTTCCGATTTGCTGAAAATTTCCTTTCCTGCAAGCCCTATTGCTGATTTAATGATGTGGCTCGAACGGATAATCCCAATGATTCCGGCCATGGCTATCCCGCCAATACCTATCGGACGGACATAAGCTGCAAAAATCTGCTCTGCTGTCATGTTTCCAATAAGTGCTGTAATGTTGGTTCCAACAGCAAGGGTTTGTCCGTCGGCAAAATAATTGATTACGGGAATTATTACATACCAGCCCACAAAAGAACCGGCACAAATGATTGCAGCATATTTTAAACCGATTATATAACCAAGTCCAACAACAGCAGCCCCGACATTCAGTTTGAACACTATTTTTGCTTTATCAGCCAACATTTGCCCGACAGGGATCACGCGTGTGGTAAACACTTCGGCCCACAAACCAAAGGTAGCAATTACAAAATCGTAAATACCGCCAATAAGTCCGGCTACAAGCAGCAACCTTGCCTGGTTTCCGCCTTTTGCTCCCGAAACAAGAACTTCAGTAGTGGCAGTAGCTTCCGGGAAAGGATATTTGCCATGCATTTCGGCAACAAAATACTTGCGGAAAGGTATCAGGAACAATATTCCAAGGAAACCACCCAGCAGCGACGACATGAATATCTGGTAAAACTGCACTTGCAGATTCAGGATATACAAGGCTGGAAGTGTAAAAATGGCACCTGCAACAATTACACCCGAGCTGGCACCAATGGATTGGATAATCACATTTTCGCCCAATGCGCCTTTACGCTTAAAAACGGTGGAAAGTCCAACGGCAATAATAGCAATGGGAATTGCCGCTTCAAAAACCTGACCAATTTTTAGCCCCAGGTAAGCGGCAGCAGCCGAAAACACAGCGGCCATAATTATTCCCCAGATTACGCTCCAGGTATTCACTTCGGGATAGACCTTGTGTGGCGACATAATGGGTTTGTAGGTTTCGCCCGGTTTCAGTTCGGTGTAGGCATTTTCGGGAAGTCCCTTAATTTGGTCTTGTTCGTGTTCTGACATGGTTTGTTGGTTTAAAACGGTTTCAAAAGTAATGCAAAATATGATTTGGAGGTAGGATTAGGGTGGGGATTTGTGTGGGGATGTAAGTTCCGGGTGTCGAGTGCCAAGTTCCGGTAGCCAAGTGCCAAGTTCCAAGTTCCAAGTTCCGGGTTCCGGGTTCCGAGTTCCGGGTTCCGAGTTCCGGGTGGTATGATTATAGATTCCTATTCAGATGAGGGATAATTTCATTTCCCCGAAATGTACAAATCCTTTACACTTTTAGCCATTTTCCCCTTAAATCAGCATTAAAAATCTAAAACAGTTAATTTGTCGTATCTTTGGAATTATAAATCAAATACATATAACGATGATTGAATATTTAGGCCATTTGGCTTTGCAATTCAAATAATGCTTGATTTTAATCCACAATATTGCATAAAATGATGAACCCTAACACCCAACCCCAAAACCCTAATCCCAGAATACTAACAAATGTTTGAAATGAAAAAAGTATCCGTTTCAATTATTCTTTTATTCGCTATGACTTTCGCTTTTGCGCAATGGACGAAAGTAAATCCAGCTCCAACCTCCAACAATTTGTATTCGGTACATTTTCCCGTTCCCAACGTGGGTTTTGCAGTTGGCGACACAGGTACTATATTGAAAACAAACGATTCTGGAACAACCTGGCTAAAGCAAACTTCCGGGACTTCCGCATTGCTCATTTCTGTTTGTTTTTTAAATGCCGAAACCGGTTATGCAGTTGGTGGTTCAGGAACAATCCTGAAAACCATTAATGGCGGAACAACCTGGACTAAACTTCAAAGTGGAACAACAAAAAACCTGAATTCGGTCAAGTTTACCAATCCTCAAACCGGATATGTAGTCGGCGATTCTGGAACTTTGATGAAAACATCAAATGGCGGAATAACATGGACAGCAAACCACGACTATTCCCAAAAACTAACATGCGTTTTTTTCGTAACCGCCGACACTGGTTTTGTAACCGGGTACGGCGGAACTATTATCAAAACAGTTGATGGAGGCCAAAGCTGGTTTCCACAATACAGTGGAACAAGCAGGGATGTACGATCGGTTTTCTTTACGGATAGCGACATTGGGTTTGCAGTTGTTTTTTTATACGGTTATATTTTAGATGATGAATCCAGTTTGCTAAAAACCCATGATGGTGGCACAACTTGGAAACCAATTGGATACGTGAGGGACCCTCTTATAAATTCGATTTTCTTTACCGATGCCAGTACAGGATATCTGGCTGGGCAGAGGCTTTACAGACAGAATGGCTATATACTGAAAACAACCTATTCCGGCGTAAGGTGGGACACTACATCTGTTGGGCAGGTTCCAGGGTTGA
>CAJAXK010000157.1 GCA_903946925.1 uncultured Bacteroidales bacterium
ATGTATCCCCTGTATGACATATCGCCACCGAACATCACAAAGGATGGCTTGGGCGACAAAGCGCCAATCTGGCCGATAATGTCCTTTAGCACAGGAAGGTTTACAGGGCCTTTAAGCGAGTCGCCGCGGCTATCAGCAAGAAACACGAAACGAAGCGTTTCATCCGTTGTACCTATTCCGCCCGGTTGTTCAGGATTGTTTTTTTTGCAAGCGCCGAGCATTATTGCAACCGCAAACATCAACATAACCGGGATGTTGGTTAAAAGGCTTTTAGCAATCTGAATTTTAATCATTAACGCGTTTGACATGATTTTTCTCCTCTTTTAATTTGGAAACATTTTTTTCTGGCAATAATCTCAATGATTAATTCAATTGGTTTGCTTATGAACAGATTGCCCCCCCGAAAAGTCTTTTTTTCGCCTCGCGGTTATACACTGAGTGTGGCACACTTGCGGCTATTATTTGCATTTGTACGCTTTCTCAACTTAGTTGCAAACGCACTGCCCAAAGTATAAGTTATACTTTAAACGGGCAGGTGCGGTGGCAATCAGTGAAACAAGTACTTCAGATCAATGAACCCAATTTATTTCAGGGAACTTACAGCCTCTTCAATTGTTGGATAAATGGAAAAGATAGTTTGAAACCCGCTGATACTAAAAATCTCCATTATAGCTTCGTTGAGACAGCAAAGTGCCAGCGCATTATCAGCTTTCTTCATCTCTTTGGCAAGTATGAGGAGTGTACGTAAACCTGCACTGCTGATATAGTCCAGCTTTCCAAAATCAATCAAAACCGGCTCTCCGCTTTGTTGAATCATCGGCATTGCTTCCCTTTCAAATTCTGGTGAAGTAATTGCATCAAGTCTGCCCTCGACATGGATGAGAAGTAATCCGGAGGTGTTTTCGCTTTTTATTTTCATGATTGTTTTTTATTAAAATGAATTTCGATTTTTATACTGTTTTGATTGCCTATTCTGTGGTAAGTAAAGCTATCGGTAAGGTTTTTCACAAGATGTATTCCCATCCCTCCAATTTCCCGTTCGGTTATAGCTGAATTTGTACCGGTGCTTGGTTGTTCCACTGGGTTAAATTCTTTAGCATCATCAATAATTTCAATGCTTATGGTATCCTTATCACACATCAGGTTGAGGATTATATCATGTTCTAAGGTGTCGGTATAGCCGTAGAAAATTGTATTTGAAATTAATTCTTCCACAACAAGGTTCACCCTGTTACAAACCTCAGTTGTCAGTTTCCAGTTATTGCACAATTGAGTTATGTTTTCTGATATTGAGGAAAGGTTGGTAATGGAATTTTTTATCACCAGTTGGTAATCCGGGGGAGAAGTTTTTAAGAGTTGCTTTCCGTAATACTGAATTGCAAGTACGCTGATGTCGTCCGACTGTTCTGTGTCGTGCGAAAAAGCCTTCACATCATCAACAATATGGTGAATAAGTTCAATTGGGGCATGGTTTGCCAGGTTTAGGAGCAATTCCGATATTTTTTTTATGGAGTATTGCTGGTCGTGGATATTAAAAGCTTCGCTCACGCCATCGGTATATAAAAATATTGTATCGCCCTTTTCGAGTTTGAATGTGTTGGTGGTATGGCTCAAATTGAGATTAATGCCAAGCGGTATGCAGTGCGAAGTATCCAATTCGCTCACGACACCATTGCTTTTGATAACGAAAGGCTTATTGTGGCCGGCATTTACATATTCCACTTCACCGGTCGGAACATTTAAAATGCCCAGGAAAAGCGTTACAAACAAATTGCCCTCATTATTATTGCACAGGTAAGTGTTCATACGTTCAATAATGCTGCTAGTGTTTAATCCTGCAATTTGGCCTTCGGCACGCATGATGGTAGTTGTAACGGCCATGAACAAAGCTGCGGGTGTCCCTTTTCCGGAAACGTCGCCTATTGCAAAGCACAAGCGATCATCGTCAATAAAGAAAAAATCGTATAGATCGCCGCCAACCTCTTTGGCCGGTTCAATAAACCCATAAATATCAAATTCCTTTCTGCCGGGAAAGGCTGGGAATTTTCCGGGTATCATGCCCATTTGTATTTCGCGGGCAATTTTTAATTCGCTCTCGATTTTTTCTTTTGCCGAGGTAGTCAATTTAAGGTTTTCGATATATTTTTTCAGGGCGGTTTGCATGCGGACAAACGATTTGTTCAATGAGCCAACTTCGTCGGACGATTGGCTGGGTGGAATGTCAATATCAAAATTACCCGTACCAAATCCTTCGGCTATCATTGCCAACGCGTGCAATGGCCTGGTAACGCGGTTAGAAATAACGATGATAAGTATGAGCAACAAAGCTAAACCAATAGCGGCCATTAGTATAAGCGTTTGATTGAGTTTATATAGGTCGGCATAAAGTTCGTTTTCGGGGAACACGAATCCCAACGACCAGTTGTTGTTTTTTAGATGGGTATAATACACCCAGCTTTTCCCTTTAAATAAAGCAGAACTGATGGGGACAAAATCTTCGTGGCCGGCAATCATCTCTTCCCCGACTTTTTTCAAATCCGGATCCTTGAATTTTTCAGCCAGTGAGAATATACTTTCTTTCATTACATAATTAGTGTCGGGATATGTAATAATAGTGCCAGTTTCCGATATAAGAAAGGCAAAGCCTGTCTCAAAAATTTTAACCTGCGAAACAACTTCCTGAAGCCATTTCAAGGACACATCGGCTGTAATAACCCCAATAAGGCTGTCGGTTTTGCCATTAGGCCGGTAAAAAGGTACTGAATAGGTAGTCATCAGCTCATTGCCGCCCCCTTTATCGAAATAAGGCTCGCTCCATAAGGGCTTGCATTTTTCTATCGGATTGTGGTACCAACCCCAAGCAGGATAATTGTATTCATCTTCCGCAAGGTTTTTATAAAGAAGGGTATCCGCCTTTTTGTAGAAATACGGTGCAAAATATTCAATATTCGATTTGAATTTGTAGGGTTCATAAGCAAGGCAACTTCCACAAATTTCATCGTTGTTCTTTACAATGTTTGATAAAATATTTTTGATTTCATTTTCCGATTTATCATTATCGCAGATCAGATAGCTTATATTCTTTGTTATTTTCTCTATAACCCTGAAAAACCCTTCACTTTTGTTGATAGCTGAGGAAGTAAGGTTTTTCGTGTTTTCCTTTACGTTAGTTAGGATAAGCTTGCGCGAAATATAATAATTGTACAAAAGGATCATGAAGAATATCAATATTACCGCCGATAATATCGAGATACTGAGTTTATATGCGAGCCGTTTATTCATAACCATTTAAAAGGATGAAATTCAATTCAAGATTTCTGGATTATTATTATACAATCATCTAAAGTTCATTGGCCTACTGTAACAATTTCCGTTAAGTTAGCTATTTTAAACACCATCAATACTGAAGGCTGAACATTTGTAATTGCAAAATTTTCTTTCCCCACCGCTTTAACAATTTTAATCACTATCCGCAAGAATGTGGAAGATATATAATCCACTTCCTGCAAATCAAATACTATGGAAGTTATGCCTTCTTTCATGTTTTCGTTAATTTCATTTTCGAGCACAGAAGAATTCAAAGTGTCTATTTTGCCACTTAAAATACATGTCAACAGCCCGCCATTTCTTACATATTTGTTCATTTTACAGTAATTTAGAAGTTTTTATTATACAGTTCATTTATTTCATTTGCTTTTAAATTCTCATCCAGATACAATGCTGCATCGAAGCGGACAAAACGCTCGTTTGGCCTTCTTCTTGAGATTTTCTGGATATTGATAAGGTGTTTGGCAGAAATATTGTCAGTTGTAATATTTTTACCACCTGTGCCACAGCCAAGAGTGAGGGAAGGGCTTAATTTATTAAACATTCCACCAACTGCACCTTGAGAAGATGGGGTATTTACACAAATTCTTCCTGCATTCATATGAATTGCAAAATATTTAATTTTTTCGTCATTATTAGAGAAAATGCTTGCAGAATGACCAATTCCGCCGTGGTAATTCAGGTCGATACACATATTCATGGCTTTTTCGAAATTATCAACAATATAAAATGCAAGAATAGGTGCAAGTACTTCGGATGACAACGGATATTCATTCCCCACAGCTTTAATAGGAGCAATAAGTATCGTAACATCTTGAGGTGCTTTAATTCCGGCTTTTTGAGCAATTTCGAATGCAGGGCGGCCAACTATTTCCGGGTTCATCAGATGAGTTTTAGTATCAATAGCTATGTTGTTTAACAGAACTATTTCCTTATCATTCAGAAAATATGCTTTGCGTTTTATAAATTCTTCAACCACTTTTTCGGCAATCTCTTTTTCGACAACAATAGCCTGTTCGCTTGCGCATATAGTCCCGTTGTCAAAAGTTTTTGACATAAAAATCTGTTCCACCGAAAATGGAATATCAGCAGATTTCTCAATAAACACAGGCACATTACCGGCACCTACCCCAATAGTGGGCGTACCCGAACTGTATGCTGACTTCACAAGTCCGGAACCCCCTGTTGCAAGAATTAGTGAAAGACTCTTATGAGACATCAACTCCTGAGTTTGCTCACGGGTAACACTTGTAAGCCACTGTATGCATCCTTCGGGAGCTCCTGCTTTTAATGCTGCTTCATAGCAAATACGTGCTGTTTCGCTGCAACAATTGATAGCTTTTTTTGAAGGGCAGATTATTATCGGATTTCTGGCTTTTAACGATATCAGAATTTTGAAAACGACTGTTGATGTTGGATTCGTTACCGGAATTATTGCCAGTATTGGCCCCATAGGTTGTGCGATTTCCACAATCCCACTCTCAACATCCTCATTAATAATGCCAACAGTTTTTAAATTTTTAATGTCTTCATAAACGAGTTGAGACGCTATTACATTTTTCAGGACTTTATGTTCCCAAATGCCCATGTTGGTTTCATGATGTGCCATTTTAGCAAGCATTACCCTGTTGTTAAAAGCTGCTTCAAAAACACTTTTTACAATTTCGTCAGTTTGTTCCTGTGTAAACTGACTGAATTCGGCTGCAGCCATCGTTGCATCCTGCATTACTCCTTCAATGTAATTTTCCATTTAACTATTATTTTGTTTGGTTAATTAAATCAATTTATTCTGGTTGGGATCTCTTTCATAACAGTAAGCAAAAAGAAATTCTAAAATTTTCAGTGTTTATTCATAATTCACCAATTTAATGTCATTAAATTCGCTAAGGTTCTGTATTCATTATGCCAAGTTTATCAAAACACCAAAATGACATGGACAAGGCAACACCTACAATGGCGGCTAAATCCATACCTTTGAGTTGAACCGATCCAATACTGATTGACGCCCCACTTACACCTGCTACAAAAGTTACTGCCCCTACAACCATATTGCGATTATTGCTAAAATCAACCTTTTGCTCAACAAACATCCGGAACCCTTGCACAGCAATTATTCCGAACAAAAGCATTGTTATGCCACCCATCACAGCTACAGGTATGCTGGAAATTGCAGATGATACCTTTCCGATGCACGAAAAAGCAATAGCAAGTATGGCCGCGCCCCGTATTACCCAAACGGAATAAACACGCGTAATTGCCATCACCCCTATATTTTCGCCATACGTAGTATTGGGTGTTGAACCTACCAATCCCGAAAGAACATTACTTATGCCATCGCCAAGCAGCGAGCGGTGCAAACCTGGGTTTTCAATCAGGTTAGAATCCGTAATCCGACCGGTAACAATTAAATGGCTGATATGCTCTGCCAGCACAACAATGCACACAGGTGCGATTATAAAAATGGCATTTGCATCGAACACCGGTGCATTAAACTCAGGCAAGGCAAACCACGCAGCATTGGCAATTGCAGTTGTGTTGACCATGCCCATAACAAAGGCAAGCAAATAACCGGCAACAACGGCAATAAGTATGATGATAACTTTTATAAAACCCCTGAACATCACTGAGCCAAAAATGCCGATGCAGAGGGTTGACATTGAAACTATAACAACCTTTCCATCAATTACAAATGGTTGAACAACTTTCCCAATCGCGGTTGGCCAGGGTGCTAAACCAGCCTGCTGTGCTGCAAACGGGGCAAGCTCAAGCCCGATAATGGCCACAACTGCCCCCATAACACAGGGAGGCATCACAATATCAATCCACCCAATGCCCCACTGTTTGACCACAAACGACATGAGGATAAAGAACAACCCAAAAAAGATAAACCCCGACTGGGCATGAGCATATCCACCATAAGCAAAAATGATCAATAATGTAGGTGCAATAAAAGCAGAACTGGAACCCAAATAAGCAGGTATTCCTCCTTTTGTTACCCAGGAGTAAATTAAAGTACCAATACCATTCATAAGCAATGCAATAGCCGGGTCAATGCCCAAAAGGATTGGAGCTATGATTGTACCACTAAACATTGCTGTTAAGTGTTGAAAACTAAGCGGCAAACTTTCCAACAAAGGGAGTTTTTCGTGAATGCCAATTATACTGCGCATGGTGCTGCTTTTTTAAATTGATTTATGAAGAAATTAGTGACAACTTATTCCTGAAGCGATGTTCAACATATTTTAAAGCTTCACTAATATCCAGTGCATTGCTTGAAGGCCCGATACGAATGTACATTTCCTCATCAAATCCAGGCTGACGTAGAAATGCGGGTCTGTCGGAAGGTTGACACTCAACAATGCAAACAGGCTTTTCCTCCAGTTTCTCAATTCTTGTATGAATATAAGGACAAAAATCCTTTCCCAGACAGGTGCGGATAAGAGTCCAAAGGTGAAGCAGGAATTTATCTTCATTGGCAAATTTATCGGTATCAATACCTTCGATTGAGCCATTATCACGAACACCAATAAGCAAGTTGCCTCCATTTGAATTGAGAAAAGCCGCTATGGTTTTCAGGCTTGCACGCTCAATAGCCGGGTTGGTTTTCCCGGCACGGATATCCCAGCGAAGAGTTGATTTAAACTCGATTGAATCACATTCGCCCTCATGGATAAAAGCAGAGGCCAATTTTTCGTGAACATGTTTTTGTGATAAAAGGCCAAGGAAAGTAGTTACCCTTACCACTCCGGCCAGATTTGCCGAATATTGCTCTTTAGTTAGAATTTTGAGCGATATAAGTCCTTTTACATATTCCGCAGGGCTAATCTCATCCAAAACCAGCATAAGGGGCATCACAATACCTGAATGATGCACGCTACTAAATGCCTGTAAAGCTACTTTTTGGCCAGGTGATAACTTCAAATATCCAGACTTTAGAATATCGGCAAAAGGATGCATATCACTTTCGGCCATGACAATTTCACCCATTGATCTTTCTGCAAATCTGTTGATTACAGCAATCAACCCGGTTAACGTGATGAAAGAAAAAGAAAACAGCGGGTCGTCAGGACCAAATAACTGATTTAAAGCCTTCCCTGATGTTTTATACAGTACGAATCTATCAGACGCGAGCAGGTTTTCCCATTGATGCAAAAAGGGGTCATCGTCGAAAATGAAGGCATCCTTAAGAAATGAATATAGTACCGGCGATGATAACATTTTAAGAGGTAGGTCGTCAAATAGCTGTAAGTCAGTAACCAATAGCCGGATTACAGTTTCTGAAGGATATGAAAAAAGATTCCCGCATGGAGTAAGCAAAGGGCTGGAACCTTCGTAAATGCAATATTCCAATCCATTAGCACCGAAATCCAGCATCCCAGGATTGCAGTCAATGGTAAACAAATCGGAATATTCAATAAATGTTTTCATTAACAGGATAGTTTGACCAAGGTTTTTTTTGATTCAGATATTTTCCAATGTTCCGGTTGGCATCTGTTTTCTGCCTAAATGATGCTTGTTATTTTTGGGGAGAGATGACTGTTTTCAGTTCATACCCTATTATTTTTACGCTTTCAAATTAGGGTCTTCAGATTGGATATATAGCATGAGTTCTTTCCCAAATTCCGAAGCAAACTGAAGTTTTTCGTAAGGATAAATTTGGTTGTTTAAATACTGCAAAACAAGCCATTCCTGATATCCTTTACCAGGTTTTATGCCGCAAAAGAAGAATCCCGTGCCCTCGAAATCGCCGCACAATCCTGATGTTTCGGGGCAATCCAAAGGCAAGTACAAATAAATGGTTTCGATGCGGTTTGAACAAAATGCTTTTAAAGAGTGGCGAATATTTACAATACTGTCGTTGCCATATTCTTTGATATAAATATGGGCGCAAAAATATAAATCCACCTTGGTTTCAATGATTGCTGCCTCGTTTTTTGAAATTGCTTTTCTATTAAAAACGGTATTTAATGTGCGGTTGGCAATACCAAGATTTGCATAGATTTTTTCAATAATATTTTTATGCTTCTGTGGCACAAAAACTACTTTCGGGTCATTGTTCTTGAAGTAATAAAACATCAATATCCACGATTCCCGGTATTTATTTGAACTTGAAATTTTATTGAAATCCACAACGGTTACCCTTGAGATAAACAATGCCGACTCCCTTAATCCAAGACCAAATCCTGCTTTTTGCGAATATGGGTGGGTTGTAAAAGCATAAGCACAAACGCCAGAAAAGTTCATTTCCTGCATTTCCTGGATTTGATATTTTGATAAATCCTTCAGACAACCAGCTCCGCGATATGCCGGGTTTACAAAAGCCCCAGCCAATTCGCATAAATCCGAAAAACTCTCGGGAACGTTGGCGCAATGCCCGATTATTTCCTCATTGGCTTTATTAACGGCAACATAACTTATAAATTCATTTGTTTCGTTGAGTTGCCTTACGCGTTCGGGGTAATAAATGTTTTCGTAAATATAGCTTTGCTTGTAAGCGTAATAAGCCAGCCTCGATATATCATGTACCTCGGAAGGATGAATCCGCCTGATATAGAATTCGAAATTTGAATTGTTTTCAATTTTCGCGACTTCATTTAAAACCTCTATGTCATTCGCGGGCAACATTTCGTAAGGCAGATATTTCTCAATTTCTATCTCCAGCCCTTCTTTCCCTTTGTTGGTATATTTGATAGTATCAGCAAGTTTATTGATGAGCAATGTCCCCAAACCGTGGATATTTTGCGACAATATTTGCTCCGTTCCGACATTCTCGTAGGACTTTATTTTTTCAATATCCAGAGGCACGCCATTTGATTTTATTACCACACCAACACCTAATGTAGTTGTGTTAAGCACTATTTCCATAATTTCGGTTTGTTCGGGCATGTAATCATACTTTATCACATTTGTAAGCAATTCTTCGATCAGCAGTTCCAAATGCGTACAATCTTTATCAGGAAACCCAATAATTTTCGAGTAGGTAGAAACACTGTTGATGACAACCGGAATCAGGTTGATTTTATTTGGTATTGAAATGACTATTTGATTCATCTGTTTAATTGTTTTTTAAAGGTTGGATGGAATATGCCACACTATCATCTTAGTAACTAATTCATTAATTTATTCGCAACTTGCTTACTTTAAAGGAGCGAATGAGATCGCTTCGATAAGTTGATGCTTTTTTTGACATAAAATGTTAAAATGCCGCATTGAATTTAGGTCAAAAAGCAAAGGTTAAAAGGCAAAAGTCAAAGGTGCTTGACCAAATAAATTTACATTTCATTCCAATTTTTCAAAACAATCCCGACATAATCAATTCTGACACTATTTTTTTTATGCTTGCATCAATGGTATGAACTTTGACTTTTGACCTTTGCACTTTGACTTTTGACTTTATCTTTTCTAGCTTGTCCAGGTTAGGTTTGTGGGAAAATTCCATTTGGCTATTTCATTATTAATTTCACATTTTAACAAGTTTTCTTACAACCGTGTTTCTACCGGCTTTCAGAGTTACGTAATAAACTCCCGGTTTGAGTTCTGCCAATTGAAGACTCAAATATTGTTTTCCCGGATAAAGGGATGTAGTGGTTGATTTTTTAACCAGATTCCCTTCACTTGAATAAACTGTTGTTTGCAAGCTGGCATTTTTTTCTGCAACAATCTCCAGTTTAGCTTCATCTTTTACCGGGTTAGGGAAGATATTCCCAACTATGAGTGATTGATTATCCTTGTATTCATTTATTCCAGCCGCATAATTATAATATGTGCTGTAAACGCCGTTCCCGTGTGTTCCAATGGCAATAAAACCGTCAGTCTGGCGGGCATCAATCATATCAACCATCACGTTGCCAATGGTTGTGGATCCTTCTTTAATCCAAATTGTGGAATCGCCGTTTAGTTCGGTTGTTGAAAATAAGCCGCAGGATGTACCGGCAAAAATGATTTTTCTACCCTGAAATGTTAACAGTTTTGTGCAGCGGATAGATGGACCATTGCCCGATCCATCCACATTTTGTTCGAGGTTGCCACCAACTGACGACCAGGAATTGCCACCATCGGCAGAATGGAAGAGGCTTTGCACACCGTAATTGGAAAATGTTACCATGAGGTGATCTGCATTATCTGGATTAATGTCAATATAGGCAACAAAACCATTGGAAGGAAAGTTAACCCCCGTAATATTTACAGGAATCGGGTTCCCGGTGTTTGCATCGTCCAGCCGGAATACTTTTCCCAGATTGGTGCCGTAATAAAGCCGGTTAGCGGGGGATTTAGAGATTGCCAGACAGCTTATTTCGGAGGCGGAGCCAACATTTACATTGCTTAAATGGCTCCAACCTGAATTTCGCAAACTGGTATCGTAAGCAGCAGCTTTCAGGTTGTCCTTTCGCCAGATGCTGGTTATAGTAGGCAAGTAAAATGTTTCGTAGTTATTGGGATCGAGGGCAAAATTTTGGTAAAACGGGAACAGTGTGTTACTGCCCATCACCGGGTCGTAATATTTCAGCAGGGTGTCGGGAAGTTGTGGGAAAATGTCGGTGGCATGCATGGAATTATCAAACCGGGTTGTCCAGATATTTCCGCTATACGCTGAAATAGCGCAATATTCCCAGTCAGGGGCAACACAGGTTGCAAACCCATCGTAACAAATATCAATATTGAACCATAATTCCGACGGATCATCGGTAACCGTATAATACCAATTGTTATCCTGTAGCCCGCCAAGCACCCAGTCGTCGCCCGAAGAACCGTGATCAATGGCAACGCTGTAGAACTGTGTAGTAGTCAACTTGTTGTTCAATCGGTCCCAAGCCATGCTGTTGCTGTCGGCCATGCAGTTATTTGTAAGGTAAATACCACCATCGTTAGCCATAAACATTGCTGCAGAATTGGATGGCAGGAAAGCAATCCCATGTTGATCAGGATGAAGTTGATGCAAGGAATCCATGTCGTAAGGATATCCTCCTAAATAAGTGGTCATCAGGCTATCAGCAAAACCGTTTACTGACCTGTAAAGATTCATCCCACCAATAAAAACTACATTTTCGTTGTCGGGCTTCACACCCATGGCAAAAGTATATCCGCCATAAACCACGAACGAAAAGGGGAAATTGTTTATGCTCCCATCACCTCTGCCCGGCATGCCATGGGTACGGTTTTCCCATACGGGAGAATTTGTGTTTGTATTCCAAGTCATTTTCCAGAAAGTATTCACCGAATTGGGGTATCCGTTAAAAGGGTTTAAATCCGGCGATTGTGATTCTGTAAAAACATACATCACTTTTTCATTCGAAGGGGCCAGTGCCAGTTTGGTAACGCGGTTATCCTGCGGGAAGCCATCCGGGGTTATTTTGTTCCAGTTTATCCCATCTGTTGATCTCCATAAACCTGCCTTGCCAGGAGGTTCCACCGACATGCAAAAACTGCTTAAAGCGGCATAAAGCACACCATCGGAAGTAATGGCCAGGTCGGTGGCGAAGGATTTGTTTTCAAGGTCGCCCAGGGTTACTTCCCAACTCAGCCCGCCATTTTCGGAACGCATAATCGCCCCATAACAGGCGGCATAAACTATGTCTTTATTCATGTTCGTGGGGTCGGTAACAATGCGCCAAACCCCTTGATACACTTCCAGCAGGTTAGCTTGGGAAACAACTTGGGTGGCTGCCAGAGGTTGCCAGGAAGCTCCGTTGTCAGTTGATTTATAAATCCCATTGCCAATCCCGATGGTCCTGGCATTTGTACTTATATTCCTATCCGTGGTACTGAGCAATTCACCGGTACCGTAATACCAAATGTGGTGCTTGCCCGGCCGCTTGTCCTGCGTTATACAGGTTGCACTTTGCTCGGCAAGAGGAGAGGTTGTTTTTTGCCAGCTCTGGCCGCGATCAACCGATTGCCACATGCCACCCGATGCACTGCCAGCCAAAAGATGGTTTTCATTATCCACATCAATCGCAATGTTCAACATGCGCCCACCGATATTGGCAGGACCGCGCCATTTCCACGATTGGCCGTCTCCATCTGGGTGCATTGGCAACTTGGAAACAAAAGCAAGTTCACTGGCACGTATCCCTTTTGGGATTTGCCCGGTATGGGGATCCATGAGTTTCGTGAACTGATAATCTGCCTGCATGGCTAAAAAGCTTTTCCCTGGCTTTTCTATCTTTTCTGTCAAAGATGGCCTGGCCGTGCCCTGGCAGCCAAGTTGGCATGTGTCTTTCGAAAACAAGCAGAGCATTGCCATGCCAACAAACCCTGCAATAATTACCTGTAAATGATGGTTTTTCATAAGGCCGCTATGGTTTAATTTTATGATTTTTCGACTGCGCTATCTGAAGTAGATTTTTTCTGATTTTGAACCGTTTTTAGTATTTGCTTTTACCAAATAAAACCCTGTGTTTCCTGTAAAATCAATTTGGCATGTTTGCCCGTTCCCCAATCCTGTAAAGGTTTTGGATAACAGTGTTTGGCCAAGCATGTTGTAAACAGAAACCTGGATGGATTCCTGTTTTTTTGATTTAACGAAAATCTGCTGGCCACTGCTGTAGATTTCAATGCCATAAGTTTCGTCCGGAATTTCATTTACGGAAGTTGCGTTGTTGATCAAAATCAGAAACCTACCTTGCAGGCTTTCGGGGCTATGATTAACCGAGATGGAAGTTTTTTGGCGGAGGTTGTAAACAATACCTGTTGTCAAATCTTTTAACGAAAGGGCCGCGGTTTCCAAAAATGTATTTTCGGCAACCGAGATTTCATACTTGCCTTCCTTTCCAACTTTTAAATTTAAGGGGATGGCAATTTCTTCATCCATAAAATGTATAGAATTGATGCTCAACTTTTTGTCATCAACCAAAGTGTAAAGTTGTGGGGCTTCCTCGATCCCCATTAGTTTGAAAGCATCAAAATCGTTGTCTAATCCGGCAGTTGCATCTTCCCTGAAATGAATGTAGGTTTTATCCGAAAAACCGTTCCCATCAACTTTCAACACCAGTAAGTTTTCGACAAAGGTTTTTTCTTTGTAAAAATTTGTGGAAGTATGCTTTCGCGAAGTGTTGGGAATGGTAAGGCTTGCACCAGTTGCTGCTTTAACGAAAAAGCCATTCATGGGCGGGATTATGCCGTTGGTCAAACTACCGGTTGTACCGTTCCAGCTTAAATATTGCCCGGCAGCGCCATCATAAATGTATGCCGAACCGTTGATGTTGGTTTTTGTAAATTCGTCCCAATCCAAGGCCGAAGGGAAAGGGTTGCCCAGCAGGTTCCAGCCGTAGCCTGTGCCTTCGGTATATGTGAGTGTTGGGGTTGAAGTTCCGTTAAATGTAAAATTTCCGGTGTTAAGTTTTCCTCCAAACGATTTGGAAACATCGGTTTTATAGGCCACAAGGTAGCCTTTTCCTAAAACAAACGCATCCTCAAATGCCGGATTCCATTCGCCAGATTCCAATTTTGTATTTATCCAAAGATAATCCGGTTCGCTGAATTTGTAAAAATCATTATCCACGCTAGGTGTGCCGTTGTTCACAAAACCAGGTCGTATGTTTTGGGCAGCAACCGGTGAAGAAAGGAAATGCCATCCCGCATTGCCCGCATATTTTGGGATGTAACGTTCAACAGTGGCATCTACATTTGCAGTATTGTTGATGAGCGAAGCCGTTACCAAATCATCCGATTGAATTTGCAGGCCAGTATTTCCGGCATTGTTCAGCAAATTTCCGGTAACGCTGAGGTGCGAAGTTGGAGCAACAACCAAGCTTGCTGCTGCATCAATGGTTAAATCCGTCAAGGTTTTATCCGAATCCAAAACAACAGCATTTTTAACCTGAACCCTCGACCAATCTTTTACCGGCACATCCTGTCCAGTATTCCAGGTTGAAACTGAACTCCAATTACCGCTTGCAATGCTTTGGTAAGGCGTTGGAACTGTTGAAGCTATCCAGTGGCTGGCATCCATATTGTGAAAAGTCCCAGCATTTCCACCAACAATATCCGTAACCGAAGTTCCGCTGCCTTCGTTAAGCTGCCAGTAGGAAACCAGTCCCGTTTCGGTTCCCGATAAGGTTCGATACATGTCGGCTCTAATATCTGCAATATCACGGGCATAATTCCAGATTCGGATTTCATCCAAATTACCGTCCATTGCATCAGTGCCGCTAATTTTAAAAGTGCCATCAGGCGCGAACAAAGTGGCCGAAGCTGCCATGGTTTGCACTAATTCGCCATTCAAATACAATTTCATGGTAGCACCATCGTAACTTGCTGCAACGTGCATCCATTTGTTTGTGGCAAGTACATTGTCAACGCGGATAGCATGTCCGGAAAAATTATCATCCTTGATGAAAAAAATCAACTGATTCACACTTCCTGAAGGCAGCCCATCGTAACCTATTGCCGCTACTTCCGGTTCTACCGTGATATATCGTTGCTCCTCACCAACAGGCAGATTATCATGATAGACCCAGGCCTCGATGGTGAATTGCAGCATCGTGCTTTTTAAGCCTGAGCCTGAAACGTAATCGGAAGCATGATGAAAGCTGAGCGCATTTCCTGCAAAGTTATCGGCTGGAAGCCTTCTGCAAACCGCCAACTGGCTAAACCCTGTTAGGTTGTTAAATGTGGCTGTGTTGCCCGAAGCATCCACAGAAACTGCATTTTGAGCGTAAATCCAATTATTGTCGTCGTTGGTAGGGCGCGAGTACAGTTTTATTCTGGATGAAGAAGATTGGTCTTCGGCAGTAAGGTCTTCGGCAACGGCGAATGTGAGATTTGCATCGAAAGTACCAGTGCCAAAACGGCTGATGATCCAATATTGCGAATCGAACAAGGATGGGTTGATATTTGGGGCAGCATCAATCCGCGAAACGGTTATGGAAGCGGTACTGTGGGAATTGAAAAACATCGAAAGGCCTGTTCCTGTATAGCTGACTGCACCTGTTGCTTCTGTTTGTGTGTTGCTAACCCCGCCACCTGCCGGAACACCCGATAAAACCCAACATCCCAAACCCATATTTGTGAGTGTTCCATCATTTCCACCTGCCACATCAGTTGCAGTTGTTCCGTAAGGTTCGTTAAATTGGAGGCAAACAATCAGGTTCTTATCGTTGTTGGTTGGCGTGAGGTGCATTTTTTCGCGGATTTGCTGCTGCGTGCGGGCTTCACGCCAAATCCGCACTTCATCAATCTTGCCTTTAAAACCTGACCCTAGAATGATAGGTGAAGCAGATGGAGTTATGCCTGGCGGAATTGCAGAGGAGCCTGCCTCGCCATTTACATAAAGTACCAGGTTTTTTTGCCCTGCAGCCTGATTAACCACACCGCAGAGGTGCAGCCATTTCCCAACTACCAAAGCGGTACTTAGATTCTTATAAGAAAAAATGCTATTGTTGTTTGCCCCAAATTCAATGACTATAAAACCTGGTCCTTCGTGCATTTTCAATTCCCATTCTGTTCCTTTTGCAGCAATAAAATGATCGCCATTGGCCATAACTTCGGTTTTTATCCAAGCTTCGACCGTAAACGAGTTGTTGTACTGAAACCCTGAAAAGTCGGTAAGCTGAACATAATCGTCAACCCCATCCAATTCGAGGGCATTACCGGCATAATTTTCGGGATAAGAACGCAAAACCAGAAACTGGCCAAAAGCGCTCACTCCGCTAAAAGTAGCTGTATTTGCAACGGTATCCACGTTGGCAGCTTTTTTTACCAAACTCCAGGTGCCATCTGAATTGGCTGCCCTGGCAAAAAGTTTTACGCTGCCGGGATTCAGGCCGTTGAAACTGTTCAAATCATCAGTTAAGGTAAAAGTGAGGGCAGCAGAAAACGTTTGATTATTGAAATTTTTTACAACCCAATATTGCGAGCAATTAGCATAAAACGGATCCGAAGGTTTGGTGTTGGGCGATAGGTTTATCCTGGAAACTGTGATATTATCCGTACCTGAAAGTGCCGTAAAATTTGAAGAAAAACCTGTGCCGGTGAATATTGCACTTCCGGTTGATGTTACAGTTTGTGAATTGCTGTTTCCTCCACCGAGTGGTATTGTGGAATTCACCCAATTTCCGGAACCTAATCCGGTAAGCGTGCCATTACAATTTCCAGTATAATCGTGAGCCGTGATTCCCGAACCTTCGTTTAACTGCCAGTAATTGAGCAATCCCATTTCGGAACCTGACAAGGTAAGGTGCATGTTTTCACGGATTTGCTGGTCGCTGCGGGCATAATTCCAAACACGCAGTTCATCTAATTTTCCATCCAGAAATTCGGTATTGTCGCTAAAAATAAAGTTGCCGCTCGGCTGAAATAAAACTGCCGATGGAGCAGAACTATCAATTAATAATCCATTGAGATAAAGTTTAAGATTTGTGCCATCATAAGTACCGGCAATATGAGTCCAAACCCCGGCGGAAAGCGCGCCATTGACCCGTAAGGAAACCAATTCCCCAATTGTGCTTTTAACGTAAAAATGCAGTTGCCCGGCGCCGCCAAAAGCTGATCCGTCGTGACGCAAAACGGCTACTTCGGAACCAATGGTGATGTATCTTTCAACCTGATTTTGCAACGAATTATGGTAAACCCAGGCTTCCAAAGTAATAGCGGTAATGCCAGTGTTTATTCCGGATCCGGAAACATATTGACCGGCTGCTGCAAATGAAAGCGCAGTTCCAGGCAAATTGCTGGTTTGTGCGAAATTCTTCATTGAAAAAATTTGCATCGCGATAAGCAGACCCAGCAGTAAAGTATAAATTTTATTCATGTTGCATGTTTTTGACCTTTATAAACCTGCTCATCTGATTACCAACATTTTAATTGATTTTGCCGAGTGGTCGGAGGTGAGTTTCACAATATAGGTACCTGATTCAAGCTTCGAAGTATTCAACTCCAGTTGGTAAGTTCCAGGTTCAAGTTTGGCTTCGGCAACTGTCCCGATATTTGAACCTGTGAGACTAAAAATCTCAATTTTTACCGAATTTGCATCAGGCAAATAAAATTTGATGTTGGTAAAATCGGAACATGGATTTGGGAAATTCTGCTCCAACACCACGTCTTTGTATGTAATTGGATTTACGGAATCTTGAAAAAAGGCGGTTTCTTTTACATCTTCAACTTCACCTGTTTCCGCAATAATAAATGACCTGAAAACAAGGTTCATCACCGGGTCGCCAAAAGTTATCCCATTTAATGGTTTGTATGGAACATTGGTGGCAGCCATTATAAATTCGTGGCTCAAAATCATCAAAGTGTCGCTTCCGGCAAAGGAAAGGTCAAAATCATTCACCTGTTTTGTGGTATCGCAAACCAAAGGATTTGCCGGAAAATGCTTCCAAGAGCCTGAAATATCCGAAATATCACCAAGCAAAAGGTCAACTTGAGAAATGCGTTTATCGGCGGTGTGCAAACACAGTTGTTCGAGTTTAAAACCAATGGCAGTTTTTCCGTCTTTGTTGATGGTTAAACGCGGAACCTGAATATGATCGTCGGTTTCGGCATAAAGCTGGCGGTTCGAAGCCAAATCCCAACTATTTGATGCGAAATTCCATTTTATGATGGATAAAGCTTCGTTTTCTGAGATGGACAAATCGCTGTTGTAAGTGGTGTAAACCATTGCGCCACTGCCATTTTCAAAATCCATATCGAAATAATTGTAATTCAAAAGCGTGTCGGCAGCAAAAAGTTGTTTTGGGCTTGTCCAGGATTCATTTGCAAAAACCGACGACATCAAGCGGTTGCCTTCCCAGGTTAATTGGTCGAAGTTTTTCCAGACAACAACAGCCACATTTTCCTCTGGCGAAACCACTTTTACATTGGTTTGGACGCCACCGGGTTCGGCCAGAATATTCGGAGCTGATTCCTCCCATTGCCCGTTTTTATTTTCGATAAACGTATACCAAATATCGGATTTGTTGCTTTCAAGATCGCCTACCTGCCATACAATCAGTGCTTTGGTGGCGGAAAGCACGACAATTTCCGGATTGGCCTCGGCTCTGCCAGAGGTTGCCGATAGCATATTGTCAGCGAGCTGTCCCGACAAAAGCGTTGTGCCGGTGTTGACATTAAAAACCGAAAACCAGATATCCTGCGATTTGACAAAACTCTCAAGCACATCGTCGGATTTTTGCCGCATAAAAGTCATGGGAGTATGGCGCGACTGCATCCATGTGCTGATAGCAATACTGTCGTTAATCATCTCAACTGATGGCTTTTGAATGGCATTTGAGTTGGTGGACAGGGAATATGTTTTCCCAAACTTGCCTGTTATCGGATTAATATTCCTTAAACAAAGATCTCTTTTCCCATACGATTTTCCCGGTTCAAGCCAGGTAAACAACCGGTGTTTATCCTTCATGCTGATAGAATGTTGCGGCATTGGCAAAGCCATTTTTTGGTACCAGCCAACCGGATCCATTATTGATAATGATTTTGTGAAATCGGGGTTGCCAGTCAGTTTTAAGCTTTTGCCCGACGATTTGACAAAGGGCGGGAAACAACTGCTCATATCGTCGCCAAATGTTGCGTTGCCAAGTATTTTGGGCCCATATATGTTTACTTCGTACCAACTCCAGAGCGCGTTGAGATAAACACGGAATGATGGGCGCAGGACACCCGACAATTTGGTCCGGGTTTGCCTATCAGGAATATCAATATACGATTTGCCAACGCCTACAAAAAATCCGGTTGCAAAAGCGGCATACACATCAGCCAATCCGGCGCAAAAGGTAATGCCGACAGATAATTCGCCCTGAGCCCCAATATAGCCAAATTGATACGAGGCACTGTTTTTATACGCATCTTCGTGGTCAGGATTTGCATCAATTTCGAGGTTCCCTACCGAACCCCATTTCCCTGTGGTTGTATCAATAGAATAGTTGAGCCTATAAGCGCCTCCAAGTTCTGGCGAAAAGGTCATGTTGGCAGTTACACCAACAGGTTTTGCACTGGCCCAATTTTTTATTCTCAGCTTTTTATACAATTCCATCATTTTGGTAATGGGATTATGTACTGCACGGGTGGCGCTTAAATTTGTCGCTACGTTTGTAGCATTGTTTTGAGAGCAAAATAAATCGTTGTTTTTGTCTAAATAATAGTAGTGATTCGCGTTGTTGGCAACACTAAAGTTCACTATTTCAGGAGGCCCCAATTTGAAAGTTACCAGTTTCTGGCTCAGCAAAGTGGGTTGGTTGAGTTCGAGTTTGGCTGTTGATTTGGTGAATTTTAAAAATGCTTCGGCAGAAACCGAAACACCTGTTACTTCGGTGCCACCAAAAAATGGAATGGCTTCAGGGATTTTCCAGCCATCGCCGCCCGAAACAACGTCCGTGTCTTCGCCAAAATACGTTTCAAGTGAAAAGGTAACCACATCGCCGCTTTCCTGCACATTATGAAAACTGGTATCGGCAATAAAATCGAACCATCGTGGCCGTGTTTTATGGATTGTAATCTTATACGGGCCTTCGATAAGCGCAGGGTCGGGGAATTGCCCGAGGTAATATTCTATTTTCAAATTAGCTTCTGGTGGTGGCAGTTTTCCCATGTTGTAGGTCAGGTGCCAGGTGGTGTCGTTAAGTTTGATGGCGGGAGTTTGGGCTAAAAGTTGACCGGAGTTATCATAAAACTTACCAATCACCTTGGTCATGTCGTCCAATTCTTCGGTGGCAATGGTGAACGTGTTTTCCTGATCCATGCAACCGGGTGCGATGGCTTGTAAAAATGGCCCCAAATCGCCCGAAACCGTTGGGGCAATCATTTGGTTTATATAAATGGGCACCGAAAAAGTATGTTGTACCGATGTGTCGCCGGTGGTTGTGATGTAGCCGTTCTGGAAACTAATATAACTACCGGGAGGTGCGTCGCCCATATCGAAGCTCAGCATAAGATCCTGATTGGTTTGAGTATAGGCGTAAATTGACTTTTTGATGACCTGGTGCGAAGGCGACAGAAAAACACCTTGCAGGAAATCTTCTTTCCATTTTGACGTGCCTTTTAAGGTGTAATTTGTTTTAAACGTGATGAGATTGGTAAGCGCAACACCTTCGTTAAAAAAGCCGATGCCTTGGTTAAAATTATAGTCAAAATTATAACCAGGCAAAGGGTCTTTGATAATAAAATTCCCAACAGGGTACTGAATCCCGTCCACTGGCCCGCCTTCATAAAAAAGGTTGACAAAAAATGTGTAGGTGCCGGGAGCCTTGTTTATCATGTTTCCTTTCCAGGTGATGTACGATAGATTCCGGTTAACCTTTACCCACTTTTGCATGCCGCCATTTAAAGTACCATGATTGCTGCCTTTCGAATCTAAAATAGCTACGCCTTGCCCATCGCTTAGCCGATACAAGGTTTGGATTGGGCTTTTGCCATTTTGCCAAATATTAATTTCGGCCAGAGAGCCTTTAAAAAATTCGGCCAACGCGCTCATTTCATCTGATTTGCCTGCGTGATTCCTGCCAATCAGCCAATAGCCATCGTAGCCGGTCAAATACCCGATGTACTGATGGTCAACCAAGGAACCATCAATATATAAACCAGCCATTAAGCTCCCATATTGCACGGTAACATTGTGCCACTGCCCGTCGTTGTAAGCATGTTCACCATATAGTACAGTTCCGCTGTTCACCTGAAATCTTATGGAACCATCTTTTTCCAGCATAAAAATCCGTTCATTCCGGGTGCTGCCAACGCCATTTTGTGTTTGGCTAAACGCCAATAAAACCCCGCCTAATTGGGAAGTGGTATTAAAATAAAAAGAAACGCTTGCATCTGTCGGGCACGAAATTTTTTGGGAAGTTTGGATATAGTTGTCGGTTCCGTTTAGGTTAAGCGAGTATTGGTAAGGAACGCTGTTTTGGGTAAAAGTTTGGGTATCGAAATAGGAATTGCCATTTTTAAGGCCACATACAATTTTGAACGCACCCGATGGAAGCCCCGCAACATCAATGGAATTTATTATTTCATTGTCTTGATTGTCGCTTTGATAAAAACTACTCCAGTTGTATTTTGGCGTGGCAATTGGGATTGGCGGATAAACGGAAACATTGTAGGTTGTGATAAATCCGCTGTCGGCCACGCCGGGAAAATATTCGCAGGTGATCAAATGATTGACTTTGTAGGAAATGGAAGATAAATCGTAGGTAAAAGTGCATTTGCTGCCAACAGATTTCATCAATTTTGAATAAAGTAAGTTGTTATGGGAATCGTAAAAACTAAAGCGTATCGAATCGGTGAGTTTATTGCTCGATGTAAAAAATATCGTGTCGTTCAAATTTTGTATATCAATGGCTTCAGGAATAAAATATGCGCCATTTTCAATGGTTCCTGTGTTGTTGGTGTAGCTATCGTCGGAAACTATTTTCAGGCGGTTGCGCAAATCATCGAAATTCCAGTAGCCTGTTAAACTCAAATCCTGAAGAACAGGTTTTTTGTAGTTGCTTTTGATTTCCTGTGCCGACCGCGCATAATTCCATACCCTGATTTCGTCCATGGCAGAGATAACCCTCAACGAAAACTCCTCAGCATTCATTTGCCCAATAATCAGCGGTTTGGTCCGCATGTTTTTTTTGTAAGGGATATGCTCAGCCATATTAATAAATTCATCTACATCCACATCCACATCGTCTGGATTTACCAGGTTTCCATCCCAATAAATCTTAACTATAAACGAAGATGTACCCTGTACATACTGAAAAGTATAGGCAACATGATGCCATCCGGAAATATTTGCGCCCGGCAAATTAGCTAAAACCAATTGACGCTGCATTCCTCCAGCCATCGAATAAAAATATAGAGAGGTGCCACCATTTATCCTGCTTACCGAAATTGTCCAAAGCGAGTCAACCGACATGATTTCCATAATCCCAAACGATTGACCATTTAGTTTCGGGTTAAATTGAAGCCAGGTTTCGATGGTAAACTGTCCCTCGATAATATCGAAACTATAAGGGCCTTTGTAAACGACCCCCGAATTTGTGGGGTTAAAAATCCCCGGCCCATTCTGTATTTGAGCGTATTTATTGGTATCAACCATAATGGCTTGTCCACCTGTCTGGTTTTGGGTAAATTGCGGGATCGAATCGTGGTAAATGCCCAAATCGGTTTTGCACACCAATTTTGGCTTTTGAGGAATAACCAAAAGCTCTTTATTTTGAATAACTCCATCCGACGGGCCACCTTCGCAAAAAGAAGTGGCCTCAATAAACCTTGTTTTGAGCGGCAGCAAATCCATCCTAACATTAACATAGAGCGCCGAATCGAGATATTGGCCGCTTGGCGCAATGAAGAGGGCCGAATCGAGAGCAAGCGAATCGGACGAGAATATGGTAAACTTAACGCTTTGTGTTCGTGGTGGTAGGTTTTTGAGGCTAAAAGTGTTCGCAGTTTGGGCAACGTTGTGCCAGGTAGTATCGCTCCGGGTGTAGTTGTTGGTGATAAAAGGCCCCCATCCTTTGGTGGCTTCAAATGAAACGGTGTCGCAGTTAACTATGTAAGGAATGTAATAATTGGCCACACTGTCAGTTTGATAATGCACTTCCACGTTCAATTGCGGCGACAAAGGCAAATTCATCGTGTCTGATTCAAATTCCCAAAATGCCGATTGTAAATTGTCGCCCTGAGTGGTGAATGAACTGTTTATTTGGTTGCCATCCTGATCAATCATCCGGAAAGTAATACTCGAAGTATTTGCTGGCAAATTGTAAGCCATAAAATAATTGTCGCGCGAAGTGCCAATAGTGTAAGGCCCAAAGCCATTCAACGATTCGATGGTTATCTGTGGGATGTTCACCGTATCGCTAAGGTTTTGTGCATAAGCCCCAAAAGCGCCGGATATTAGAAAAACCAGTGCAAGTAAAAACGTAAGGTGGCTTTGGGCTTTCATACTATTGTCTTTTATGGGTTTAATTTTTCGGGGATTTTTTATTGCTTTTCATTTTCCAGGAATATGGTTTTTCCTTCTTTTCTCAATTCAATCCTGCCATGCCATTCTGTATATTCATACTTCTCATTGCTGTATTTTACGCCTGATCCCATTGTATCCTGTTTCAATTCAATAGTTTCGCCTTTCAGTGTGAAAGTCGCTGTCCCTTTGGCATTGTTAAAGACCATATCTAATTTTACACCTGTTTTATCAGTGGCCGAGGCAGTAACAATCCCGTCATCAATTGCTTGTAGTGTAACATCCTCGGTTATTGTATCAGATGGACCTGTTGCGCTTCCGGTTGAACCGGTTTTATTTTCATTGCACGAGATCACTAATAATGTTATGATAGACAGACAAGCCATCAAGAGGGTGATTCTTCCGGTGCGGTTTAGCCTTTTGTATTGCATTGGGTTCATAATTTTCAGGTTTTCGTTTCTGTTTTTCACGATTTAGCAAAGCTGGCAATACAGCCCTACTTTATGATGTTTTCAAACGATTAGATAAAACACCGCCGGTATCATCACAATACTCAATACAATATGCGCCATAACAAGTGCCGAGGCAGTTTCGGGTGCGCAATCGTGGCGGCTTGCAAACACTGGCCCAAGCACTGCCGAAGGCATGGAACTTACCAAAACCAAAACTTGGGTCTGTAGTACGGTTAAACCATATAAGGTTGCCTGGGCGTGGGCAATAAATGGCTGAAACCACATTTGTATCAAAGCAGAGATGATGAACAAAGGAATGATGCCTTTTAACGGAATTGGCTTCAGGTTCAGGGAAAGTATAAGGCATGCCAGTATTGACAAAGCCCCGTTTATCATTGCCAATGCCTCGAAAAAAGGTGCAACAAAATTATTCTGCCGGTCGAAGGGCAAAAAGGAAACAGCAATCCCTAAACCTATTGACACAAAAATCGGCGACCTGAAATAAGGGAGCAGTGTTTTTTTGATGTTGAAACCCTGCGTTTGATTGCCGAAATGAATGGCAATTGCCGGCCCGAGCAAAAACATTGGCAGCCCAACCCCCAATTCGCTCAACAGCACTGCATCGGCAATAGCTTCCGGATTGTTGGGGAACGAAAATGCAATAAACGGATACCCCAGCAGTGCCGACGAACCAAAGGAAGAGGTAAGCATCAAGGCACCTATTTTTGGTTTCGTTAGCCTCAGTATCCTCCCGGCAATATATGCCAGCAGCATGGATAAAACCCCGGCAACGAAAACCGCGAACACAAGCAGGAACTGCCCGCTTTTTATCGGGGTGGCCGATAATTGAAGGAAAATTACGGCGGGAAGCACCACCTGTGTAAGCAGTTTGGTGAAAACCTGGTTGTCCTCAGTTTTTATAATCGAAAGTTTGCGCAACAACAGGCAAAGCAACACCACGATTGTAAACGCGAACACGGTTTCAAAAACTTGTAGGTTCATTGTAATGAGATTTTATAAGGATATTTTTATTTACGATGTACGAATTACGGTTGCCACGCATAACACGTTGAAAACAAATCGTAAATCGTTATTCAATGTCGTTTAGTTAGCATTTTTCAGAAAAGAAAGAATAAAATGTTGGATTTTGTACCCTCCCCAGCCCTCCCTAGAAAATAGGGAGGGAGTAGTTTGCGACAAAATTTCAGACATTTGATCATATGTTAAGCTATGTTAGTATGTCCTCCCCCTTTTTCCAAGGGGGAGACAGAGGGGGTACAAAGTGAATTGCAGATAACATTAATGAGAACTATTAAAATGAATCCTTAACTAAACGACATTAAATCGTTATTTGTAAATCGTATATTTTGTGATTATCCAAGTTTAAAAACATACTCTATTTTGATCCTTTCAAAACACCGTATTTTTCGCCCATAAGTATATGTTGGTATGCTTGGCTGTTGTTCGGTGCTTTGGATGCTGTTAATTCAAATCCGGCTTTGTGTTGGAAAACCATCACTATATCGGAACCGCCAAACAGGAAGCACCCTAACATATCCCCTTTTTTTACGGTAGTGCCGGCGTGGATGTTTGCCTCAAATTTTATTGAGCAAATCTGCGACATGCCAATTGGAAGCACCGCTACCAAACCAAAATCCTCTGTTTCAATTATAACACAACCCCTTGTTTCGATGGATTGCCAACCCGGCACGGTTGGATCGAACATATAGCGCTGGATTGCCGCATCCCAGGTAATAATGCCGCCAACGGCATCCTGTTCGGCTATGTTCCTAACTTCCTTTATTACTCCGCCCACAGGAAAATGGAAACGGTGGTAGTCCTGCACATCAAGAAAAGTGTGCGTCATCACCCCATTGGCAAATTCATCCTCATATTGGCTATCAGCACCTATTAATTTTGCGATAGATGTTAAGGTCCCGGATTTTATTGGCACGCCTTTTTTCAGTACCATGTTCGAATTGGCATCTATTTCCCATACTCCTTGTGGTATTGCATCTGCGGGCGACACAACAACAGTGCTGTCGGTAAGGGAGTGAATCGGGCGTTTGTCGGGTGACGAAAGATACCTGGAAAAGAAGCGGTTAAACGTATTCCAGTTCGAGGGATCCTCGTACCAACCGGCTGATAAACCAAATTTATTGTCGGTGAGTGCCAACTGGTAATATTCGTTTTTCCACGAAGCCGGTGTATCCAGATACGCTCCCCACGCTTTATTGAAACTTACCAACCAATCGCTGTAAGGCTCAACATATTGAAGTGAGTTGTTATAATACCCCAGGCCCTCCAACTCAGGCAGAGGTTGGTCGTTGATGAAATAAAAATAGTTCAGGCTTTGGTCAATTTTATCGTACAGCGAGGTGTATGGCGTAGTGGGAAGTACGCTCCAGGGCATGCAAGTTTCGGCCCATGTAACAAATTCGTAATATTCGTCGAGCGATTGGGCCGGATTTGTGTTTTTATCCGGATTCACCACCTTGGCCTGTGCTATTGATTTAATCAACAGCGATTTAATGTTCGGATTTTTATCAACAATGCTAATCAGCTCCAGTGTTTTCGCCCCATAATTAGGGTCTGTTTTCGGGTCGTCGCGTTTGCACGAAAAATGCAGCATTGCAACTACAATTAAACTTAATGCTACCAAAAGGCTTCTCTTTTTCATAAACGTTTTTTGTTAATTGATTTATAAATGCCGTTGGACTGAAATTTTACCTTCAACCAATTCCCGTATCATTAATTCAAATTCCTTTTTCGATGAGTTTTTGGGGATTGCCTGGTCGGTACTGATGAAATTCAAATCGTACTCTTCTTTGTAATTTGTCAGAAATAAAAACATTACCGAAGGCCATATTGATAGGGCTTTAAGCATGGTTTCGTTGCATTTGGTTTCGCCAAAATCGAAATCAATAAGGATCAGGTTTACCTGAACAGGGTAGAGGGTTTCCGGGAAACTACCATTGTCCGTTTCAAAAACCACGTCAAAACCTTTCACTTGGCTTAAAGCGGTTTTGAGGCTTTCGCGGTATATTTTGTTTTGCTCGATAATGATAATGTTCATTTGATTTTCCCTTCTTAATTGTTTTTTTTGAATGTTCCGGCAACTTTTTCAATGCGCTTGAAAGTTATGCTGCCGGGTCGCGTTTCGTAGTCCTGTGCATCTTCTATGGTCATATCAATTGTGCCATTACTCAATTTAGCAGTGAAATTAAAATGTTCGTTTATAAAGTGCTCCTGGTAGTATCCGATTTCGGGATTAATTGTCTGGGCAAGGAAAATCATCCCTGATACACCATTAATATGTGAGTTGGTTTTTATCATTTGGTTGTTGACAGGTTAGAAGGTTTCGCGATAAATTATGTTATGCACAATTGTTGTACTTTTTAACAGATCTGCTTTGTAAAGTTTTTTTACAAATTTACAGTGCATATAGCCCTAACAAATACGTGTAAACCTGTAGATTGACTAAGGGAAAACCTGTATTTTTACTAAGGGTAAACTCGTAGGGTGCTTTTTTGGGGATTGGTTAATGGTTATTGGTGATTGGTTATTGGTGATTGGTTATTGGTAAATGGTTAATGGAAAATGGAAAATGGAGAATTGAGAATGGTTAATGGCGGACACTGAGCTTGTCGAAGTGTTATTGGTTAATGGCGGACACTGAGCTTGTCGAAGTGTTATTGAATATTTGACAAAGTATAAATATCAGCAATTGAGAATTATAAGGAAGAGTCCGCTCCGAAAAGTCTTTTATGGCCACAAAGGCTCACAGCCCCTAAGTTTCAATAAGTATACAGCATTGAACAACAATGCTTTGTGAACATTTTTGCCTTACTGCCTTAGTGGTGTTTCTTCATTTTCAGGTTTTCGGATGTCGCCCTTCGCCCAACGCCCTTCTCCATGTCGCCCCTCACCCTTCTCCTTGTCGCCACATCGCCCCTCACCTTGTCTCCCCTCGCCCATCTTGAACTTTTAAAAATATAGTTTAACTCACCAACTACTCTAATGCAAAATAATTGTTGTTGATTGCCCACACGATCAGGCTGGCAATATTGTGGACATCGGCTTTCAGGAAAATATTGCTGCGGTGGGTTTCCACAGTTTTGGCACTGATAAAGAGTTTTTCTGCAATTTCATGGCTTGTCAAACCCTGGCATATCAAATTCAAAATATCTATTTCGCGATTTGTCAACTGATTGGTGGCCGTTGGGAAACGGACGGATTGAAAGGCCATTTTCTGCAAAATTTCCTGACTGAAATAATTTCCACCCTCAAACACGGTGTTAATGGCTTGTTGCAGCTCAAACTTGTTCGCTTTTTTTAAGATAAAGCCTTTCACCCCGGCATTTATCATTTGCGTGTAGTGGGTCATGTCAGCGAACATGGTAAGGGCAATAACATTGAGGTTTGGGCGCAGTGCCATTGCTTTGCGTGTAGTTTCCACGCCATCAATTATGGGCATCCCGATATCCATCAGCACCACATCGGGGCAGGTGTTTTGCAGGAACTGGAGGAATAAATTCCCATTGGAAGTATCAAAAACGACTTCAAAACCCTCGATCTGGCCAATTACCAGCTTGATTCCTTCCCTAAAGAGGTCGTGGTCGTCAATAATCGCTATTTTAATTTGATTTCCCATTTATACTTATTGCTTTATAAGGGATTTTGATTGATGCTTTCATGCCCTCGCTTTGGCGGTTGTCGAAAATTAACGTCCCTTCCAAAGAGTTGATCCGGTTTTTGATGTTCTTTAAGCCTGTGCCCTGTTTTTGGCCCATTTTTTCCTCAGCCGAAAAACCAATCCCATTATCGTTGTACTGCACATGGAGCATATTTTCGGATATAAATACGTTTATGCCAATCCGCGAGGCTTTAGCATGTTTTAAGGTGTTGTGGATAAGTTCCAGGATTGTGCGATAAATGGTGAGTTCAACTTTGAGGTCGAAGCGGCTTATTTCCTCGAATTTCAAATCGAACCCTATGTTTTTGCTCAGGTCAATTTCGCTTATAAAATTTTCGAGGGCAACCTTTAACCCATATTTTTCGAGGATCTGTGGGCTTATATTATGCGAAATCCTCGTCGAGTCGTCAATCGCACTATCAATAATCCCGATCAGCTTGGCTTCGATAGCCGATTTCTCGCCAGCATTATCAGCATCAATATATGCCTGAAAATATAGTTTTGCAGCCGACAGCAATGGGCCAAGCCCATCGTGCAAATCGGAGGCTATCCGTTTCCGCTCTTTTTCCTCGGTTTGTATAACGGCTTCTATAAGCTTTTGCTTTACAAAATCCTTTCGTTTTAACTTGAAATAGAAAAAACTTAACACAAACGCTATGAACAGGATAACGAGTATTATGAAAAGGAACAGGACTTGCTTTTTGTGGAATTCGTTCTTTTGTTCCCCTTCCCTGATTTTTTGCTCTTTGGTGAACAGGTCGTATTTGGCCGATTGTTCGTTTATTTGTGTGCTTATCCTGTCTTTATAAAAATTCTCCATAAGCGAACGGCTTAAAGACAAAAAACCATAAGCCTCTTTATAATTTCCGGTCAGGTCGTAAATAATTGCCATTTGCAGGTACAAACGCATAAAAAGGTTCCTGTTTTCCTCTATGGCGCATAGATTTGTGGCGCGCACCACAGCCTGCAACGCCAATTTATAGTCCTTTAACCTGATGTAAATATTGCTTAGGTTTATCAACGCGCTCATTTCGTGGTAGAACATTCCGGCCTCATCGAAATTTTCAATAGCTTTTAGCGACATTTCGAGGGCCTTTCCATACTTTTTTTGCACGTTGAACCGGTAGCTAAGCTCGTTTTGCGACAATGCCAGGTTAGCTTTGGAATTGATTTTTTCGGATAGCGAAATGCACAACATCGAATATTTTAGTACCGAATCGGAAATATGAAATGATTTGATCCCCCATTCGTCGTAAATGGCAGCCAGGCGGTTATAAGCAAAAGCCCTGTTAACATCCGAAACGGATCGTTTGCTGTTCAATATATCGGTGAGTATTTCGATGCCTTTTTCGTATTCCTGTTTCTGCCGGTATGCCTCGGTAAGGCTTATCCTGCAATAGTCGGCTTTTTCGGGGTTTGTTGCCAACGAATCCAAGGCTTGCATCAGCAAATGTATGGCTTTGTCGGGCATTGATTTTTCGAGGAATTTCCGAGCCGAATAAATGAGTGCATCGGTATGGCCGAGGGAATCGGGGGCTTCGAACATTCTCTTGTTCAGTGCCTTTACCTCCGAAGTATCGGCATAAATTACCATTAACCTCAAATAATTGGTTTTTGCTTGCTGTATTGGCGACAATTCCTTTTTATGGGATTCGAGTATTTTCAGGTATTGTTTTGATGCGCCCAGATTGTGATTAATTGAATCGAAACCGCTTTTGTAAAGGCTATCGAAAACAAAGCCTTTCTGCAGTTGCTGCCCGTACAAGTTGCCAGCAGCAAAAAAGCAAGAGGCAATCCCCAACAATATCCATAAACTGACACTGCTGTGCGCAACTTCAAACAACTTTCTGACCGGTGATAAATGGTATGGTTTCAACATATTTGGCTTGTTGGCGATTGGGGTATCGGCATTAATTTGTCAAAGTTAAGAACAAATATCAGTAGGCTGCAAATTAAATAAAATACTTCATGCTAATTATAATTTTCCGGGTAATGCTTTAAAATCTCGGCAGGGGTAGGGCACACCAAGGAAAATGTGGAAAGTGAAAATGTTCAATTCCTGTGCTTGCGCGAAGTTGAAGTTGGGAACCAGTGTTAGGAACCAACAAAAACAGCCACCCAATGCTGGATGGCTGTTTTTACAGCAAAGTGTAGTGGTGACTGAAAAAGTCGCCCCGACACTTTTTTAATTCACGTGGCGATTTTTTCGGACACTCTGTGAATATTGACAAAATAGATGCCTTACGGATTTATCGTAATCCACTTCGTAACCGTTGTGTAGCAGCCTGTTGATGTATTGGTTTCCGTTACC
>CAJAXK010000158.1 GCA_903946925.1 uncultured Bacteroidales bacterium
AAAATTTTTCGCGCCGAAGGGCTTGCATATTTATAACTCCCGACTTCATCAATCTGAACAATGCCATCAGGTGCATTTTCGATAAGTGCCTGATAGTGGCGGCCAATTTTTTGGATTTCCTGTTCAGCTTTTTTGCGTTCCGAAATATCGTGTGAAATCACCTGTACACCAGTAGTTTTTCCATCGATGCCTTTGATTAGTTCTACTTTACTAAAATAGATTTCACTTGTAATACCTGTCAATATCCGCCTGTCTCTGCTTATGTCTTACCTGGATATGTGCCATACAAAGGTCAATTTCTTTTTGCGAGGCAAAGTGGATCGCGATCACTAACAATCTGGCATCCCGAACGCTCAAAAGCGGCATTTGGTCTTGCTTGTCTAATTTTAGCGTCAGAATATACAACCCAGCCATCATCACTAACGCCATATGATGTTGCCAAGCCAACCATCCAGTTACTTGATAACCTGACATTCCCAACTCGTTTTTACTATCATCAAAACATCGTTCTACCCAATACCGGCTGGTTTGAAAATAGGCCCATTCATTATTGGTATATTTTCCTTTTTCTCCATTGCTGAGCGAATATTTTGTTTTCTCTGATTGGGTAATAATCAACGTTCGTTTTTGCGCGTTCTGCTCTTTTCCATCCCAATGCCAAACTGTAACAGTATGAACCATGGAATATTTCCAACCTTTTACTGTCATTCTGATCTGCTCCTTGGTAAAATCTTCTGGTGTAAGTTTTTTTATGTAGTCTTGCAGTTGAATGGCCTGAATGTCAGGTTGTAACAACGTTGGCGTTCTTCCCATGTTGCTTTTACGCTCGGGTACAGTGAAGGTGGGCTTTGACAGAAAGACCAACTCATCTTTATGAACATCCAGTACATAAAATTGCTCCAGTTTATCTAATGCCCTTGTCAACTCGGAATTATGCCCATACAATCCGTCACCTCCGATAAAATCGAATTCAACTCCAGCTTCAATGGCTCTTTTGACTAACTTCAATGCCAATTCCGGTTTTGTTTGGTATTTCTGCTGTGTTTCAGGCACACCTGCATCCTGACATCTTGTTTTATCGTCTGTCCATCCGGTAGGTAAAAACAATTCTGTCCCAATCAAGGTGCAAAATTTCTCATTACTCAAGGATGCATGTACTGAAACCTGACAATTATCCACTTTTCCAACAACTCCGGCATATTGACGTGCAACACCTACGGATTTAACACCTTTTTTTAAATGCGAGGTTTCATCAATGGTAAACCCGGTTGGCCGCCCACTTCTTTTCTTCTGTTCTCTCAAGACTGTATCAGCCTCCTTCATCGTAACAAGATTTACATCCTCGTAGCTCCATTTGCTCACCGATAAGAAGTGAACATATCGTTTGTAGTCAGAATCTGTTACTTCTTCAACCATCCGTTCCATATTCTTATGTCCCTTTTCGCACTGTAGTAGCCCTGACAAATACTCTATCGCAACATGCGTACAGCTCTTTCTGTACACCCTGAACAAACCATTATACTTGCTGTATATCAGTGTGTTGAAGCTGAAATTGACAAAATATCCATTTTGGTTTTTTAAAACAAAATTTTTTTTCTCTGCTCGTTTTTGCTTCATTATCAAAAATGATCAGAGTCAATTGTTGAAGCAAATATACTAATATTAATTTACATTAGCAAGTGTTATTATTTGTATTCAATTCTGGTAAAGTAGAAATACTATAAAAACTAATTAACTACAAAAAAACAAAACAATGAAAAAGATTATAATCAAAACTATTTTAAGCATACTGACTTTCATTTTCTTAGGACAGGTTACAGAAGCTCAAACCACTTACCAAGTGAATGGGCGCACACTTCACGAGTCCAATGGTAGGTATTA
>CAJAXK010000159.1 GCA_903946925.1 uncultured Bacteroidales bacterium
TCCAGCACCGATAAGATGGGTTGTTGGAAGCCATGAATAACTTATTCCAGTCCCAGTTCCCGAACCATTCAATGTTACGCTTTGGGCTGGTGTGATACATTCGCCCAATGATTTGTCCAAGCCAGCATTGGCGGTTGGCGCTGCATCCACCGTAACCACCACCACATCAGTCGCATTGCAATTGTAAGCATCGGTTACCGTAAGTGTGTAGGTATAAACCCCAGCAGGGGCATTACTGAAAGTTGGCGTTGCTGTTCCTGCACCGATAAGATGGGTTGTCGGAAGCCACGAATAACTTATTCCAGTCCCAGTTCCCGAACCATCCAATGTTACGCTTTGGGCTGGTGTGATACATTCGCCCAATAATTTGTCCAAGCCAGCATTGGCAGTTGGCGCTGCATCCACCGTAACCACCACCACATCGGTAGACGTGCAATTGTATGCATCTGTAACAATCAATGTGTATGTGTAAACCCCTGCTGGAGCTCCCTGGAAGGTTGGTGTTGCTGTCCCTGCACCAATAAGATGGGTTGTTGGAAGCCATGAATAACTTATTCCAGTCCCAGTTCCCGAACCATCCAATGTTACACTTTGGGCTGGTGTAGTACATTCGCCCAAGGATTTGTCCAAACCTGCATTTGCGCTTGTCGCGGCATCCACGGTAATTGTTACTTCATCATAAGCGAAACATCCATTTGCATTGGTAACTGTTAACCTAAAAGTGTAATTCCCAGAAGGTGCACCGCTAAATATTGGTTGCTGAAGGGTTACATCTGATAAATAAACTTCATTAAGCGGATTTCCTGGACAACTCCATAAACTGGTGTAAGCAGTAGGCTCTGTCACTGTTGCCGGGATCGTGTAATTTGAACAAATGCCAATAGTGGCATCCGGACTTGCATTTACGTTAGGAGCCAGGATTTGTATGGTAATATCGTCAGAAACAAATGTGCCGAAGCATGCACCAACCCCTTCGGCTGATAAAGTTAAGGTTACCGATTTATTGATTATATCTAGTAAGCTAAATGTATAGTTTGTTGTTGGATTTGTTGGATTGCTAAACACGCCGCCTGTTGTACTGCTCCAAAGCACATTTTTACAATATGCGGTATCGCCTTGCAATAAAACCACACTTGGAGGCGCATTGCATATAGTATCATCCTCACCTGCAAACACAAAGGGCAAATGATGAATTACGACCGAATCGGCATAAACCGTATCGCAAGCAGTTAAATTGTTTATTGCTTTCACTTTATAAATCCCTGCCGGCAAAATTCCAGTAAAACAAAACCCATTTGGTGGTGATGTTGGTGGATTAAATACTGGCGGACTCAAACTTGACTCATTTTCGTCAAGCAATTCGTAGGTGGTATTCGCTTCGCTGCCCGAAAGGCAGATTGAGGAAGTCCCACATACAGGGCCATTGGGCAAAAGGTCGTAAACATGTGGCCGTTTGTTTACCGTAACCCTGTTTATCATGGTCGAATCACATGCAGTGGTATTGTTTGCTGCTTTCACCCAATATTCACCTTCGTAAGGTTGTTGTGCAAAGTATAAAAACCCACCATTTCCTGATAGGGTTTGAACTATACCCTGTATCGAGTTCCAAAGTTTATAAGTGGTGCCGATTTGGGATCCGTTCAGGAACAGGTTGACTGGCGCACAAAGAGGGCCAACTGGTAAAAGTGTATAAACTATCGGAGAATCGTATATTTCGACCGAACCGTTCATATCGCTCCAACATTCCACACCATTGGCATAAAGTATTTGAGCTTTGACCGTGTATATCCCTTTTTCTGTTTGTCCGCCAAAATTCACTTGGCCATCCGAACCACTATCTGTTCCGACCAGATTGCCATTTTTATAAAGATAATAAACCGCATTTGACTGAAAGTTCTCCAAATATATTTCTATTGGTGGGCAACCGCCTTGCTGCGGGCTAATTTCAAAAGCTATTGGGTTGGGATACAAGGTTGTTGTCCCTGTCATCCAACTCCAACAACCTGTTGCAGGGTTCACTGCTTTGACCCTGTAAACACCGGCATCGGGGAAAGTGCCAAAACTCAGTGATCCACCTGAATTGCAATTAATAGGCCCCGAAATCTGTAACTCCATCATGCTTTTACCGCCCGGTTCAAAAAAGAGGAAATACTCAATTCCTGCCTGGCAACCATTGAGCGAAATCTCAGCACCGGCACAGCCAAAGTCAGGTGCTATTATGTATTGGATCGGCAACGGGTTGACTGTAACCGTTTGTGTGAAAAATATATCGCAGCCTGTATTTGGATAAATGGCATGTATCCTGTAAACACCTGGTGAAATACAAGGTGTAAAGCAAATCGAATCGCCTTGTGCATCACCGGGGATTACATCACCAAAAGTTTCGTTGCCAAGCCAAAGCTGATAATTTACTCCGGGTTCCGAATGTTCGATGCACAAGGTGATGCCTTCGCATAAAATACCACCAGGCGATATTTCAAACTCTTGTGGGATTGGGTCGGCGTGAATACTACCAAGCATAAACCTCCCACAGCCCGTCAACGAATTTTGGGCATAAACGGTGTAAGTGCCTGAATCGGTAACTGCTGGAAAAACAAGGAATCCTGGAATATTTGTCCCAGGTAAAGTAATGCCAGTTGCAACCCCGTTGTTATATAACTCATAATTCACATTCAACTGCGATCCACTAAGTTGCAATGTGAGCGGTACGCAATGCTCCCCATTTTGTTCGGTTAAAATAAACAAGGAAGGCAATGGGTTTAAAACAACCTGGCACATCCCATTCATAAGGGTTGTTTGCCCGTTGGTTGTGTTGGTAGCTTTTATAGTATAAGATCCTGCTGTGTTGATGCCTGTCCAATCCAATTGCAAACCTGTGCCGGGCTTTACAGGTAAAACATTTGTTAAGCCCCTATAAAGTCTATAATCAATACCTATATCCGAGTTTGAAAGGGAAACGATTGCAGTTTCACCGGCACAAATAGGTAAAGGACAAATCATATTATATTTTGTAGGTTCGCTGTTGATGCTGAAATTATAGGTGAATGGGTTTCCCCAACAGGTATCGCCTATCGAAATAATCAGGTATGGCCTCACTTCATAATTTAAGGCACATGTAGCAGGAGCGCCAGGCAATAAGGATATAGTTTGTGAAGGAAGTGTTGAAGAGTAGCCTTGTATCTGTGTAAACGAAATTAAACCGGGACATGAAGTGTTGGAATATTTCCAATGGATGCCTGCCGAGGCTACATCAGAAGTAAATGTAACCGCCGAAGATGAATAGCCTGCAACAACAGTTTGCGAAGCAACCGTATTTGTAATGGATGCAACAGGGTCAACACTCACAGCCAGGGTTACAGGTGTGCCGACACAAAATGTAGGTGCAGGCCCGGTGGGCGTAATAGTATAGTTAATGGTTTCAATTGTATTGCAACTATTTGTAAGAATGTTATTTATTGACCCGATGCCTGTGGTTCCGGAAGGTGTGGAAGCAATGCAGGTATTTGTCCCTCTAACCCAGTTAAAAGTTGTTCCAGCAACATCCGATTGTGGTGTATAGGCTACGTCCTCGCCTGAGCATATCTGCTTTGTCAATCCGCTTGTTACCGATGGGATTTTGTTTACGGTAATCGTAATGCTTGTATTGTACGATGTAAACCCATCTTGCACGGTAACAGAATATGTGTTGCTGCCGATATTTGCCGGAACAAATTGGACTATCCAAGGCTGCAAATATGTGGTACCAGCAGGTAGCCCATCCCAAGTGTATGAATAGTTGCCCGGAACACCTCCACCTCCACCTCCGGTTGCTGTGGTAGTAAGGGTAATGGATCCGTCTTCACAAATAGTTTGGTCCGCATCATTTGAAGAAATAACTGCATTAAGCGAAGTACCCGTGGTGGTAATGGTAACTACTTGTGTGAACTGACAGGAAGCAGCATCAGTTACCGTTAGAGTGTAATTTTGTGAAGCCGACAATATTGTAGTTTGAGGATTTGGCAAAGTACTTTGCCCGGTTACAAGTTTGGCCGCTGGCGACCATAAATAAGTGTATGCGGGTGATCCGCCGCTTATATTTCCGGAAATTGTTGTAGTGGTGCCGCTACTAATACTTTGGTTACTATACGTGCTGTTAAATTTTGGCCTTACGGTTACGGTTAAATAAAAAACAGTCCCAAGGCATGAAGTAGTTGGTGGCCCAGTAGGCGTGATGGCATATTGTATTGTTTTTGGAACAGTAGAATTGTTGGTAAGCACATCAGTAATAATGGTTGAAGTGCCACTTGGATAATTACTGGCACCAGTTATTGATCCACCAGAAAGATCGGTAACAACCCAGGAATAACTTGATCCGGGTGCATTGCTGGTTATCTGATAATTCAAGGTTACTCCCGAACATATTATGGCGGTTGATGCGCTGTTAATTACGGGTATTGGGTTAACTGTAACTTCAACAACATTGCTTGGTAGTTCGCACACCCCTGAGTAAACCATCCTCTTGAACTTTGTTGTTTGTGTCAACGTCCCTGTTTTATAAGCTATGCTGTCATTTGTCCCAGGTGCTGTATTCCAGATTGAAAACGATGGGCTGTCCACGCTAATCTGCCATAAATAAGTATAATTCCCATTTCCTTGGGTTGGTAATGTTCCTGTAATTGTGCTAGCGTTGAATCCGCTGCAAATGCTTTGGTTTTGCGAAATCACATTGTTTTGAATGCCAGAAAATACTGTAAAAGTTATGGGTGCCGACTCTAAAACACAACTACCCGAAATGGCTTTCCGCTTAAATGCTGTTGGGTTGGTTGTAAGGGGGGAGGTGTAATGTAAATTTTGCGTTGTTGCAATTTGTGTCCATCCCGCTCCAGTATCCATATACCATTGGTAACCGAAACCGCCATCTCCTCCTAATGGTGTGCTACCAATAATATCACTTGTTAAAGCCATGCCGCTGCAAAGATCCGTGTTGCCCGCATAGCTGATCGAATTGTTGGTAATGGTTTGGGTAACAGTAATGGTTATTGGTGTCGAAACAGAAGTGCCACATTCGTTGGTGGTCGAAACGGTAAGGGTATAAACCCTGGTAGCGTCATCAACAATGGTAATGACCGGATATTGCAGGCTTGGATCCGAAATGGTTGCACCCGGAGGGGATATTGTCCACAAATAATTGGTTATGGGGCTATTGTTTGCAGTGTAGGTTACAACAGCAGATAAGTCTATAGGTCCCGGCCCACATTGCAGCATCGAAGGTGGCTGGTTAACGGTTATGGTTGGCGGGCTTTTAACGGTTATTGGTTGTTCGTAAAAAACTGTATTGCAAGGTGATAACCCTGACATAACCGACACTTCCAGTTTTATGGAGTAAACCCCCGGATTGGAAAATGTAATTTTGGGTTCGAAGCTACTATTACTGGTTCCATTAGTAAAACTCCAACCGGTTGATGGCGTAACTGACCAGAGATAAATTGGAATGGCACAATCAGGCAAAGAAGAACTGTTGTTTACAGGTGAAATTTCGACAGTAGTGCAGATTGATGATGGCACATTGGTAAAATCGGCCACCGGCGGGGCTTGTACGCACACCATGCGTGTAGTAACGCTATCGCCACAATTGAAAGGGAGGCTCTCCCCTGTAAACGACTTTAGTGTTACAGGATACAACCCGGGAGTAGGAAAGGTGTAAGAAGGGCTTTCCCCAGTAATTTCATAACTTCCGTTATTGTCAAAATCCCAATAATAATTGGTTGCCGAAATGGTAGAGCCTCCATAGATTATACAACCTGGCGAACTTTCGTTTGTATAAATTCGCGAAACCCCAGCACAAACATAAATTGGGTCGGCAGGGAATTCAATACGTAAAAATTCTGCTGCAGATTTTTTCGATATCTTAATCCCGCTAATGGTATTGTTTATCCTGGAACACCTGTTTTCAATATAATGTTGCAGTGTAAATTCTTGATTAGGTTCTGAACACGAAACTTCGTTATAGGTATGGGTAATGTTATATTTACCATTGATAAAAGGAATGCTGCCAATCTCTTCCTGAAAAAATATCAAAGGAGTTGTTCCATCGCCAAAATCAAAATAATACTTGGTTGTTGGTGCATTGTTCTGTGCATTTCCGCTCAGGAAAAATGTTATGGTGTGGGGTTTGCAGCCTTCGAGGATTCCAGGGTCGTAAGTCAGCCCTCCGGTTGGTGTCGAGCCGTTGAATACCGGGAAAATCTTGGTGTCAACACATCCCGGGCTTGCTGGCCCACTTGCTGTTATTGTGAGATGGAAAGTGCCTTTCGAAGTATAAGTGTGCGACTTTTGTCCATTGTACGGGAACTGGGCCGGAGTATAGGTTTCCAAAGGGGACGAATCGTCCCAATCAATCGTGTAACTTGTATTCGACGAAGCTGTTACCGATTTGTTCACAATGGTTAATGGGAAATTTGCCGTAGGGTCCGAGTTGCAGTTGTTCCAAAGCAAGTTTAATGGCTCAACGGTGGCATCCGGCCTTTGCTGCACCGTAATATTATTTACTGAAGTGCCTGTACAGCCATTTTTATCCACTATTTGCAATAGCACAGAAAAGGCTTGTGTGCTTATGCCATAAGCAGGGAATTGACACGTAGGTGTTGCCACAGTGGATGATACCGGGTTACTATTGGGTGGAAATGTCCAAGTATATGAAAAAGGTGCGCCTGAGTAGGAAGGCGTATAATAAATATTGGTATCGAAAACCACAGTACCACATAAATTGGGAGGGCCTAAAAAGGTTGGAGTAAAACTTACAATAGGAAGGGAAAAGATTTGTATTTTCTTGAACCCCGTCATGTCGCGGCTGCAACCATTCCTTTCAGCTTTTACGGTATATGTCCCGGAATCAGAAACTTGCCCAAATGAAATTGCTGATCCATTACCTGCCTGCGAGGTAGTATTATGCCAAATCCCGTTTCGGTACAATTTATAAGTTACCCCTAATTGGCTGCCACTTAATCCAATACTGGGATAAGATGAAGCTCCGCTGCAATAACCTGCCCCATTTGGCGGTACGAGTTTGCCCCCACTTGAAGCACTTACCGTAACGTTGTACAAGTTTTCAGGCAATATTATTGCAGTAACCGAAATAGTAGGAATTGTGCCTTTTAACCTATACGTTCCTGCCAAAAATATTTTTGGGAAATAAACGGGTACCCCAGTAGAGCCGCTGACCGTATCAACATTGCTCCAAACAGCCCCAGCTTGTTTCTCCAAAAAATAGGTGATCCCTGTAGTAGAAGCAGTTATGCCAAAGGTAACCCCGGTTCCACCTGTGCAATAGCTGCTTGATGACACGGTCAAGGTTTGGGAAAACCCTTTTGTTAAAAACATGGCAAATAAAATAACCACTGGGGTAAGTATAAATTTTGTCATAACAATAGTAATTTGCTGTGTTTTAATCGGTTGTTTGCGAAAACAGAATCAGTTTAATTCTATCCAGGTTTTATATTAATCAATATAAAATTGATTGGTTTTCGAAACGTGGATAAGCTTACATCATCGGTTTTTCATTTAGCCGTTTGCAAGCCAAGCTTCCAAAGAGGCAAAATATCAAGGATTTATGGAAGTAACGTGGTTTTACATCAGTAACACAAAATATCTGTAAAGCCTAAACTACCATTATCTATATATTTTTATAAAAGCCAGAAACCAAGCCAAAAATTTTATTATCCAAAATTATAACATAAATAGACCTGTAAATAAATAGTTATAGCCTATTTGCTACAAAGTTCTTAATTTAGAATCATTCTTTATTAAAACCTTTTCGTTTTGTCTTACACTGATCATTTATTGTATTGATATATAAGATATTAAGATATTTAGATATATCACTTGTTATAGTGCCCTTCTTGTTTGCACATTTTTGTAAAAATATATTTTTTTTGATAATTTACCTAAAAAGCCTGGTTTTCAGGTTTGAATCCTATTCATACAATACGCATAGATAAAAAAGGCAAGTCGGGAATATTCTGTATAGGAATGAATAAGAGTGTGTTAATATTATTTTCAAAAATTATTTTGTAGGTTCGGAATAATAAACCGATTTCCTTGGTTTAATACACTCTCCAACCTGAAAATTCAATAACTTTGTCTGCATATCCCATCTACCCAATGCCCTACCTCTCCGCCCCTATCATTTTCCCCATAACCAGTCCGCCAGCTTACAACAGCGTACTTGCGGTTAACGATAATGGCATTATTGAGGGAATTTATAGGTTAGACGAGCTGCAAGAGACAAAAATTGAAATTGTCCATTACAATGGCATACTTTGCCCTGGCTTTGTTAACACCCACGGCCATTTGGAACTTTCCTGGGCGAAAGGTTTGATAGACGAAAGCTGCGGCCTTGATGCCTTTGTGCGGCAACTCGAAAATCACCGAAAATCTGTGTCTGAATCAAAAGTAAGCGATGCAATCCAACTGGCAGCTTCCGAAATGTTACAATCAGGGGTTGTGGCAACTGCCGATATTGCGAATGGAAATCAAACCCTTGATTTTAAAAGCAATACAAAGCAGTATTTTCACACTTTCGTTGAAGTTTTTGGTTCAAATCCTTCTTTTGCAAATGCCATTTTTGAAAAGGCTTTGCTTTTGAAAAAGCAATTTGCTGAACATGATTCCCTGAATAAAGTTTCCATCGCTCCCCATGCCACATATTCACTTTCGGAGGAACTTTTTAAGTTAATTTCTGAGACAGAAAACCCGAATTTACTAAGTATCCACCACCAGGAAAACCTTGACGAGAATTTGTTTTTCTATAATGGCAGCGGGCCAATTGCCGACAGGCGGAAAGCGTTCAACCCTGATGTTCAGCCATTTTTCGGTACCGGGAAACGCCCAATGGAAAGCATTGCAGCTTATTTTCACCCAGATCAGAAATTGCTTTTGGTCCACAATTCGGTTTCGGAACAGCAGGATATTGACTTCGTTCAACACTTTTTTAACCAACCTTATTGGTGTTTTTGCCCTAATGCAAACCTGTTTATCGAAAACCGACTTCCCGATATAGAACTTTTCCGTGCCAATAATTGCAAAATCACTTTAGGCACCGACAGCCTTGCATCTAACCACCAACTAAGTATTTTTGAGGAAATTAAAACATTGCAGTTCCGTTTTCCCAACATTCCTCTATCCGAACTGTTAAGTTGGGGGACTATAAATGGCGCATCGTTTTTAGGTTTGGAAAAACAGCTTGGAAGCTTCGAAAAAGGAAAATCGCCGGGAGTTGTTTTGTTAGAAAACATTGATACCCAGTCTCTAAAACTTATGCCCGAAAGCACTTCACGCCTATTAATCCCGGCCCTTTAATGAAAGTAACACTGAACAAACATGAAATTACAATTTTTAAAGGTGCAACCATAAGCGATCTGGTGTTGGCTTATTCGGTACGGAGTCATAAAATGTTTTTAAATGGAAAACTCTGTGTCTTCGACCGTTTTGGAAACCTCACCGAAGCCGATGGTCCGGTTTATAATGGCCAATTGTTTTATTTGAAACGGGCTGAATAATTGGCAGGTATGTTTTTCTGATTTTCAACTAAACTACAAACATAATTTGTTGTTTGATTTAACCTGAATAATTCTTCACTTGATTATAATTGAACACGGATGACACAGATCCAACGGATTTTCACGGATTTTTGTCTTTATCAGTGTTAATCCGTAACATCAGGGTTATCAGTGTTCTATAAAGTTTGTGAATAAATTAGGCTAAAACTGATTTACTGCTTTTTAATTTGTACCCAAATCCACAGAACAATATCTTTGCAGCATCAAATTTCACCAATCAGCAAAACAACCTTAATCGCAAAAAGCATTATGAATTACAAATCCCTGTTCCTGTTTCTTGCCGTTTTTTCACTGTTTTTGACCAACAATCCATTGGTTGCGCAGAAACACAAAAAATCAACCGAAATCTTGATTTTGCATACCAACGATATGCACTCGCGCATAGATAATTTTGGGAAACTGGCTTATTTGGCTGATAGTTTGCGAAAAACCCATAAGTATGTTTTTCTGCTTGCTGCTGGCGATAATTTTACCGGCAACCCAATAGTTGATATGTTTCCCGACAAGGGTTTCCCGATGATTGAACTGATGAACATGCTTCATTTTGATGCTACTGCCATGGGAAACCACGAGTTCGATATGGGCCAGGAATTGCAGAACAAACGGCGCAAACAGGCCAATTTTCCATTTATTAGCTGCAATATTGATGCAAGCGGAGCCGTGGTAATGCAACCCGAACCCTACATTTTGCTTGAGGCTGGAAAGATAAAAATACCTGTTTTGGGCTTGATACAAATAGGCGAAAATGGTTTGCCCGATTCGCACCCATCTCGCCTCGAAGACATTAAATTTACTGATGGCGTACAAAAAGCCAAAGAGTTTTTATGGTTGAAAGAAAAGTTTGGGATGTTGGTTTGCCTTTCGCACCTTGGCGTTGAAACCGATGAAGTTTTGGCTAAAACTTATCCTGATTTGGATTTGATAATTGGCGGCCATTCGCACACCACAATGACCAAACCGATGATGGTTGGCAATGTAATGATTGTTCAGGCTGGTTCTGGCTTGAGGCAGGTTGGATTGACTACTTTACAGGTAAAAAAGGGTAAAATTACCGACCGTAATTATGAACTTGTCCAATTAGCAAACATTACCAAAACCGATCTTGAAATTCAGGCTCTAATCGACAAATATAACAGCAACGAGGAAATGAACCGTCCGGTTGGGTTTGCCGAAACTGCCTTCAGCAACCAGGAAGAATTAGGCTGCTTGATGACTGATGCTATTACTGCCCGGATGAAATTAGATTTTGCTTTTCAAAATGGGGGCGGAATAAGGATATCCAGCCTGCCACAAGGCAATATACTGTTGAAAGATGTTTTCCGACTCGACCCTTTTGGCAACCAGGTTGTTACTTTTACAATGACTGCTGATGAAATTAAATCACTGATTTGCAATGCATACAACCGTGAAAAGGATTTAGATTTGGTTCCATCGGGAATGACCTACACGGTAATTGTAAATAGTGAAGGTTTGTGTACTGAAGTAGAAATGAAGGACAAGGCAGGTAACTCGCTCGATACCAATAAAACCTATACTGTAGGCATAAACAGCTATATATCAGCAAGCTATAAATTTGATCATACCGATCCGGGAACCACCAATTACAATACAAGTGCCCAAACCCTCCTCGATTATCTCAACGAAGTGAAAAAAGTGGATTACGCAGGATCTAAAAGGGTTTTTGAAAAGAAATAAGTTGAAAAACTGTGTTTTAGGCTTTTTTATCAGCAGTAAAGGTGTTGCAAATCCCAAATGGTTAATGGTTATTGGGTTAATGGTTATTGGGATCCGATCCGTTAATGGTTATTGGGTTAATGGTTATTAAGATTCAATCCGCAATCCGCAATCTACAATGGTTATTGGGTTAACGGTTATTCGGATCCAATCCGCAATCCGCAATCCGCAATCCGCAATCCGCAATCTACAATGGTTATTGGTTATTAGCCGCTGGCATTTTTATTTAGAATCTAACAAGGCGCGCAAATTAATTATTTTACTGCCATTTTTTTCGTAATAATTAAGCATTTCGTCAATTTTCCTTTTATCATAACTCGTAATACAATCTGATAAGACTGTAACTTTGTAGTTTTCCTTGCACATATTAAATACGGTTGATTTCACGCAGGCTATGGCGTCTGCTCCTGTAATGTAAAATTCGCTAATTTCATTTTTCTTGATAAAGTCAGCAAAATCTTCGCTGGTCAATGCGTTGCCTTTGGATTTTTCAAAAATGTTTTTAGAAACCAATTTCATGTCCGAAACTAATTCAGACCCACGAGTATTAGGTTTGAAAGTCCTTGTGCCGTCAGATAAGTTATAATGCCTTATGTAAACGACATGAATTTCATTTTCCACTGCCCAA
>CAJAXK010000160.1 GCA_903946925.1 uncultured Bacteroidales bacterium
CAATTTCGATTATAAACAGCTTTCCAAAATTGACAGCCGCTTCGATCTGGATTGCGACCCTGCTAAACCTCTCGAAGTCTGCCCGGATTGGGGCGCAAAAATCTGTTTGCTATCAGTAGGCCAGGAACGCTTCTACAACTTCGCCACAAAAAACACTGAACCAGTGGACTGTATTATAAACGAATTTTTTGTAAAGCCAGATGAAGTATCGGACACCATGCTCAATGAATTGGTGGACCAGTTCTGCCAATACTACCAATACCATACCTGCAAAGAAATTATTTTCTTCGCGGATAGATACGGGAGTCACCGCCAGCCCAACATCAAACAATCCAAACCCTACAACGAACAGGTAGTGGACAGGTTCATAAAAAATAAATGGAGGGTAACTTACCGCTTGCACAAAGGACAGGAACCACCCCAGCACGAAAAATACCTGCTCTGGTCAAACATCATGCAGGGCAATAACCCACGTTACCCCCATGTAATCATAAACGGAAAAAACTGCAAGTTCACCCTAATCTCCATGAACAACACCAAGGTAATAGACAAGGACGGCAAATTCCAGAAAGACAAGAGTTCCGAACGCAAATCTTCGATAATGCCCGAGGAAGCCACCCATTTCGGCGATGCCGTTGACAAACGCATCTGGACAAAGTACGGTTCGCTATTATTGAAACAATCCACCTTTGTGAACCCCCGCCTATAATCCACATCTTCACATCCTCAAATCCCCACATCCTCAAATCCCCTCATTTTCAAATTCCTGCATTATCACATTGAACCGCTATCAATTTCCCGCATTTTCAAATTTTCAAATTAATTCTCACATCCCCTAATCCTCACATTATCGAATTAGCACATTACCACATTACCGAATTAGCACATTACCACCCCATTTTCAAATTTCCAAATTCCCTCATTTTCAAATTAATCCCCACATCCCCAAATCTCCACATCCCCAAATTACCGCATTAACACATTAGCACATTAGCACATTACCACATTAGCACATTCCCACATTAACCCCTTTTTTATCTATTTCTTCAAAATATTTTTTTTATTCAAATAGGTTCACTATTTTTGCTTGTTCATTGAAAATGAACATAGGTATATAATGAACAATGATCATGAAGAAAGAGCGGGAAATTCTTGACGAGGCTATTAGCAGCTTGCTCAGTTACACGCAAATTCAGGCAATCGTTAAAGATGGTCGGCTGAGGCATAATGCCATTCTTGAAATTGTCAGCGAAGAGTTTGTCATTGAAATTAAACCTGAAATCACTAAAGGCAATAAAGGCATTGTCCTTGCTCAGCTTAAGGAAATTTCCAGGGAAAATAATCTTCCTATAATTCTGATAACAAAATATATCCCTGGTGAAATTGCCAAAGAGTATGTAACCGAAGGGGTGTGTTACCTGGATATTGCCGGCAATTGTAATATCAGGCAGCATAATCTAATGCTCCAGATTGAAGGGAAAAAAATTGAGCGGATGGCAAAGGTTAACCAGCCCAGGGCATTCCAGGAAGCAGGCATTAAGCTTATATTCCAGTTTTTGGTCAACCCTGAAAAAACACAATCTACTTATCGTGAACTTGCTGAACTTGCTGATATTTCATTAGGTTCTGTCGCCGCTGTTATGCAGGAACTTATCGACCTCAATTTTATCCTTAAAACCAAACAAACCAAGAAGCTTAAAAACACCAAAGACCTGCTCAATCGCTGGATTATAGCCTACCACGATGTGCTAAGGCCACGCATTTTTATGAAACAGATGCGTTTCATAAAAACCGATAGTTATAATAAATGGAAGGAAATTAACCTGGATCAACCCGGTAACCGTGCTTTCTGGGGTGGCGAACCAGGTGCCAATCTCCTGAACGGCTACTTGCATCCTGGCTTGTTCACTATTTACACCGAACGGAATTGGCAAAGTTTCAAGGATATTGAACTTGTGCCCGATGGAAATGGTAAAGTAGAAATATTGGAAATGTTTTGGAATAACCTTACCTATACTGGCGTTCCACCCATATTGATTTATGCCGATTTGATGAGCAGTGGGAGCGATCGTAATATTGAAACCGCAAATATGATTTTGAATAATGAGTTACAATATATCAAGTGAAGGTTTTGCTAATCCGCTTTTGAAGGAACTGCTCGAAAAGCTTACAACCTACTTTACCTCCATAGGGTCCGAGTTTTATATTATCGGCGCAACAGCCCGTGATATAATCTTATCCGGTATTTATAAGCAAAAGCCTGGCCGCATGACCGATGATCTGGATATTGCTATTGCTATCGCCGACTGGCAGAAGTATGCCGACATAGCAACTGGATTAGAAACACTTGAGGGATTTCATAAATCAAAACAGCAAAAACAAAGGTTCTGGTTCAAAAACGTTTTCATGCTCGATATTGTGCCTTTCGGCGAAATTGCAAAAGCCGATAACAATATTTACTGGCCACCAGAAGAAACTCACGCCATGTCGGTTGCAGGGTTTACTGATGTAGCTAAACACACCCTGCAAATAAGTGTTGACAATAGCTTCACCATTTATGTAGCTTCGTTGCCCGGTATTTTCTTGCTTAAATTGGCAGCTTGGCGCGACCGCCACCTCGAAACCAATAAGGATGCATTCGATATGGCTTTTATTATAATCAATTACCTCGAAATCAATATAGAACGGGCAGCTACCCAAAATTACGACCTATACGATGTAGAAAACTTTTCCACTTTCATTGCCGGTGCTTCCTTGTTAGGGCGGGATATGAAAGAAATCCTGAAAAACAATCCCGAAATCCTACATGAATTTATCGGAATACTGCAAACCGAAGTGGCTAAACAGGACGAAAGCATATTGCTAAACCAAATCATGGAAACTCACCGTGCTTTAAAATATGAGGATGTCTTCAACAGTCTATTTTCGCTCACAAATGAATTAAACAAATAATACAGCCTTTTTATATGTCTGATAGTGTAGAAACCAACGAAGAAATTGTCCTCGACGACAATCAAATTATTTGCGCTTTAACTGATGCTGTAAAACCCGCCAAAAGCAAAGAGCTTACCTTGCAATCGCTTATTGCCATGCTTAATGAAGAGTATGGCTTTGAGATGTCGGATATGGAGCGGGATTTCAGTTATGCTTATGTTGACCTTGATGGGAAAAACAAACGCATGAAAATAGAACTGGCAGTTTTTGAAGAAGGTAAGCCCCACGATACCGACTGCCTTATCCGCATCTGCATCGTGCAAGATGATAAAACCAAATCCAAGGATAACAAAAAAGGGGTTGAAGCTACTTTGCAGGCTGCCCTTGAAGCCTCCGAGATATGCGATTTCGGCCTCTGGACCAATGGGGAAGAATTCCACTTCCTGCAAAAGGAAGTGGATGAATGGAGCAATACCCAATGCTACGATATTTCCGATTTCCCTGGTGCTGGCCAAACCATGGAAGACCTCGAAAAATGGGCCGATAAAGTAAAACCGCGCAAACCCGCCAACGACTCTTTGATAAGAACCTTCAAACGTTGCCACGACTATATCTATGGCAACGAAGGCATGAAGAAAACTGCTTTCTGGGAATTGCTGAATCTGATTTTTTGTAAAATTTACGACGAAAAACGCCGCTTCATCCCTTCTCCAACCGGCGAAAGCTATCGCCGCAAATTCTGGGTGGGCGTAAAAGAACAGAACTCCGATGAAGGCTTAAAGGATATTTCAAAACGCATAAAACGCATTTTTGAGGAGCTAAAAACCGATCCCTTGTTCTCCGAGGTTTTCGATGGCAACGAACAGATCAACCTTTCCGACAGGGGATTGGCATATATTGCTGGTGAACTTGCAAAATATTCGTTTCTGGATGCCACCGTAGATGTAAAAGGCACTGCGTATGAAACCATTGTGTCCAATACCTTAAAACAGGAAGCTGGCCAGTTCTTTACCCCGCGTAACCTTATCCGCTGCATGGTCGAAATGATGGACCCCGGCGAAAACCATCGTGTGTTGGATATTGCAAGTGGCTCGGGAGGCTTTCTCACCATAGTGCTCGACCACGTTCGCAAAAAAATAACTCAGGCCATGTACCCTGAATTATCGGGGCTGTACCTTGTTGAAAAATACAACTCCCCCGAAGTAAACGAGAGGGTGAAAAACTATGCCGAACGAATGATCTTCGGTTTCGACTTCGACCCCGACCTGAAAAAAGCTGCCCGTATGAATATGGTAATGGCTGGCGACGGCCATGCCAATATTTTCAATATAAATTCCCTCGATTATCCGTTTGGTCCCAAAACCGATGAACTAGAGAAAATAAGGCTAACCATACAACGCAGCATACAAAATAGCAGCGATAAAGAGGTTCCTTACGATAGCGAAGATGGTCGTGGCAAATTCGATCTCATCTTTACCAACCCTCCTTTTGGGGCAAAAGTGGAAGTGGACTTCGAGATTTCAAAACGGTATGAACTTGGGCATAATTGGAGTAAAGATACCTATGGTAACTTTCAAATGGGCTCTGTGAGCAGCAGCGAAGCACCCGAAGTGCTTTTCATAGAACAGTGCTATAACTTCCTTAAACCAGGCGGCAGAATGGCAATTGTTCTTCCTGATGGAATACTTGGAAACCCGAATACCGAATATGTACGCGATTGGATATTGAAACGCTTCAAGGTTCTTGCTTCGCTCGACCTCCCTGTTGAAATGTTTTTGCCACAAGTGGGCGTTCAAGCCTCGGTACTCTTCCTTCAAAAGAAAACCTCTGCCGAACGCGATGCAGCCATAAACGGTGAAGATTACGATGTATTTATGGCCATAGCAGAAAATATAGGTAAAGATCGCCGGGGAGTGCCAATTTATATTCGTGATGAAGATGGAGCAGAAATGCTTTTTGATTATAAGAAAGAAACCTTGTTCAGTGATGAACATGGCAACAATCAATTGAAAACCCGTAAAGTAAGAATGAAACTACTAAATGATGATTTACCAAAGATTGCTATAGCTTATAACAACTTTTCAAGAAAATAGATCATGGAAATAGCTACAATGAACATTAAAGAGATTAGAGAGAGTTTAATATTGAAGCCAAACTATCACTTAAACTTTGGGAAATTAAGAATTTCAAAAGTCATTAAATCTGGTGTCAATTGTGATTCTCTTGGTGTATTAACAAAGTCGATCTATACGGGTGGAATTTTTAAGAGAGTCTTCGTTGAAAATATTAATAATGGAATACCTTATATCTCTGGACAACATTTACTAGACTCAAATCCTCTGGATACTGCAAAGTTAATTTCAAAAAAATATACTCCCCGACAAAATGATATGGTTTTAAGAGAAAACCAAATTTTAGTGAGTTGCGCTGGAGCAGTCGGTAATATCAGGCTAATAACTAAAGATTTGGATGGAGTTATTGGCTCCCAGGATATTATCAGAGTAATTGCTGATGAGTCAAAATCACCGGTTGGATTTATTTATGCATATCTTTCATCACCAACAGCATATAATTATATCCAATCATTTATTTATGGTTCAGTTGTCCCTCGAATTGACCCTACAACTCTATCAAAACTACCCATTCCCTTCTTTCATGAAAATAAACAAAACGATATTCACAACCTGATAATTCAAGCTGCTGAATTGAGAGTAAATGGCAACAAGATCCTTGGATTGTTAAGAAAAGAATTCGAAAAATTAATCGAGCAAGAATTGAGTAACAGTTTAGTTGATTATAAAAAGTACTCGTCAGTATCAATAAAAAATATCAGGCAATTTGAACAGCGCTTTGATGCTCCTTATAATTGTGATTTAGGAAGGAAAATATATGAACTAATAATAGCAAATGAATATCTATCATTATCAGCTATTTCCGAAGTATTTCTTCCAATTTTATTTGGCAAAAAACAACTAAAAGGTACACCTTTAAACGGGAATGCACTTTTTAAAAGCTCTTCGATGATGCAATTAACGCCTGAGACAGATTTTTGGCTTTCTCCAAAAAAAAATGCGATGTATTCGAGATTGCAAGTAAAAGCAGGCTGGGTCTTAGTATCAAGAACAGGAACTGTGGGCAATGTAGTTCGAATTACAGAAAGACTTAATAATATTTTCATTGATGACCACATGGTAAGAATAATACCTAAAGAGGACTATTCTGGACTTATTTATATCTATTTATCAACTCTTTATGGACAAGAGCTCATAAAATTTCAAAAATATGGTTCAGTCCAAGATGTAATCAATAGCGAATATATTGGACGTATTCCGATTCCTAAATGTCTTACCGAAAAATTATTCTTAAAACGAGTTCAAAAATCTGTTGAGGGTGCTCATAAAATGATAGATCGAGCCAATTTACTTGAGGAAGAAGCTATTCGATTAATAGAAACTGAAATAGAACAATGGCAACAATAATACAAGCCAAACACAGCAAGGGAACAGTAAATGCCGGCGAAGAGCGTTTATTGAAATTCCTGGAGGTTAACCTGCCGGACGATTATTTTATTGTTCCCAACGTGGAGTTCGCCAATGTAACCCCTCACGGACAGGTGCAATACCTGGAGTACGATTGCATAGTGCTTACCCCACATTCGCTCTACAATATCGAAAACAAGGATTGGAGCGGCCGCATCGAAGGGGACGACACCACCTGGTACCTCAACGATAGCGAAAAACCCAACCCGCTCAAAACCCTACGTTTCAAAACTGGTGTGCTTACCAGCAAATTACGGGCCTTTAACCCATCGTGGGGCACTGCCTGGATTGCATCCATACTTACGCTTTCGCACCCAAGGCAAAACAAGCGGGGCTTATGGGGCGATTGCGAAAAGGCTACTTTCCTCCTCGATACCAAACTTATCGATTTTATCTGCACCCCAAAAGCAGTAAACAAACACACCAACCACATTGCCGATATTTACAAGCTTATCTGCAATTATATTGCAGGCATTTCGTCGCCCCGCGAAGCTAAGGACCGCAAGGAAATACGGGGCTACGACATCATCGAGGTGCTGGCCATGGACAAATGCTATTCCGAATACTTATGTAAGGATAAAGGCATGGTTACTGCCAACAGGCAAAGGGTAAAGGAATATATTCTCGATTTGGCTGGCCTAAGCCCTGCCGAACGCGAAAAACGCACCTTACAGATAAAAAACCAGCAAATGGCGCTGGCCAAAATGAAACGCTGTCCGTATATACTGAATGCACAATTCAGCCTCGACGATGAAAACCAACGTTTTTACGAAATTACCGATTTTCTCGACGAGAGTTCGCTGCGGGCCGAATTGCGAAAAAAAACATTTACACAGGAAGAAAAACTGGGTATAGTCTTTAACCTTATTGAAGCCTTGCGGGTAGCCCATAATGCCAATGTGTACCACCGCGACGTAAATCCCGAAAATATTTTCCTTACCAGTGGATTGGCAGCACTGGCCAATTTTGGGAAAGCTTACTTTGCCGATCATGGCGAAATGGGTTACACTGTTGCCCCAACACTCAACGAAAACAATGCCACTGCATACCATGCACCTGAATTGCTGGCCAAAGATGCATCCCGTGCAAGCGATATTTACTCCATGGGAGTGCTTATATACGAGTTATTTACTGGCATACTTCCTTTCAAATCGCCTTACGACCTAAATAAACTGGGTGGCCGGCTTACTGCTGAATTAATGCCTTCTGCCGTAAAAATAGGCCTCCCCGCGTGGTTAGACGAGCTTTGCAATCATACCATTCTTTTTAATGATACCGATCGCTGGAATAATATTGACGAACTGGATACCTTCCTCAAATACCAACTTTCGAATTCACAGGTTCCTGACGCTACAGTCCAATCATATCATACAGCTTTCTCCGATTTGAAACCTGGCGTTCGTATCGGCGATTTTACTCTTTACAGTCAATTGGGCAAAGCTGGCGGGTTTTCGCGGGTTTTCAGAGCTAAACATAACATCCAGAGTAAGTATTACGCCATCAAAATCTTTAACGAGAGCAGCCAGATGCAAACCGTTATCGACGAATACAACGCACTCATTGGCCTGAGCAATCCCAATATAGTGAAGTTCGTTACCAATGGCACTCTGCCCAACGGTCAGTTTTATACCCTTATGGAATACCTTGAAGGGGCTGACCTACAGGAATATACCAACGGTGATTTAAGGCTTCCTGTGCTGCGCGTTTACCAGTTGGCAAAAGAAGTGTTAGGTGCCTTGGTTTGTATGCAAAGCAATAAGCCATTGCCAATCTACCACAGGGACATCAAACCGCAAAATATTGTTTGGGACAAACAGGAACGATTCGTATTGATCGATTTTAATGTCGCCACCATCCTGGATACGGATAAAAATTTCGTTGGCACGCAGCCTTACCTTCCACCCGACCTGATAGATGGGAACAATGTAAACTGGGATTCCAGTGCCGATACTTTCGCGCTGGGAATCACTTTGTACGAGTTGATTTGTCATTCCCATCCATGGGGCAGTATGCGTATGCCACGTATTGGCATCCCACCCGAGCCACTACAAGCTCAGCAATCACAAGTTTCGGATGAATTTGCATCCTTTATCCATAGAGCTATTCAATGTAGTAAAACCCAACGCTTCTCCACTGCACAGCAAATGCTGGATGCATTGTCAGCAATTGATGAAGATAAACTGATTAAGGTTGAAAAACAGGAAACCATAGGTGAAATTATTTTGCTTGGTTCTGAAGATAGGAATTTTGTAGATTACCTGAACTCCCTTTACAGCCAGAGCCGCTACGGCAATGCAGGGACAAGGGCAGGGTTCAAAACCACAGTTTTCGATAAACTTACCTATACGGAAACAAAGCTGGATACAGAACTATTGGATGCTATCCTTGATGGTTCATACCGCTTGGTGATTATTACTGGAAATGCAGGTGATGGCAAAACGGCTTTTATCAAACAGATTGAAAGTAAAGCCTCCGATGTTGCAAAACTTTCAAACCGGAACGGGGCATTGTTTCAGATTAATGGAATCCCCTATCAAAGCAATTACGATGGTTCACAGGACGAGGAAAACCTTGCAAACAATGACGTGCTATCAGATTTCTTTCTTCCTTTCGCAAATACTTCCGATTTCAACTCTGTGCCCGAAGGCCGGATTATTGCTATTAATGAAGGTCGTTTGGTCGATTTTCTGCAATCATCAGGCAATTTCGATCATCTTACCGGTATCATTGAAGAATATTTTTACAATAATGGCCAGTCAGCATTGCCCAAAGGTTTGATGATTATTAATCTGAACCTACGGTCGGTTACAGCGAAAAGCAATGGCAGCGAAAGCCTTTTCCGTTCACAGGTTCGACAGCTTACACAACCCATGTTTTGGAACAAATGTATAACTTGTGCCAATGCAGGCTTCTGTTTCATCAAGTACAATGTTGATACCCTTACTGACAGCGCAGCAGGCAATGAAGTTATCAATCGTCTTGAATGGCTTATGCGCACCATCAGCTATAAAAGGGAACTGCATATCACCATGCGCGATCTTCGATCATTTATAGCTTTTATGATAAGCCGCGATTGTGCTTGCACAGATATACAAGCCTTGTACCGTAAACACCAGGAGCAACCCGAAAAATATTGGCAGTACTACTATTTCAATATTACGTCCCCCGATTCCGAACATTCGAACGATCGCCTTATTTGCCTCTTACGCGAAACAGATCTGGCTCAAGTTTCAATCCCTTCTATCGACCGCGACCTGTATTTTAGCCTACACCAATCCAAAGATTATCTCGATTTTTCGGATAGGCAGGGCAATTTAATCGACGTATTCAATACACACAAGATCCTGCTTCCCGCCTACGAACTAAAAGACGACATATTGCAGGTACTCAAATTGCGCCATCGCAGCTTTGTCCGCCATCAGTATTTTGAAGGCAAATTCGAATTTAAAAAACGTTTGCCATACCAATCCTTGGTCGATTTTCACGACCTCTTATCCGGAAATGGCAACCATGAGCTTTTCATTGCTCAAGCAAAACAAAGTCTGGCGCAAGCCATTTCTATCAGCGAAGGATGCACAGATATGGTATTGGCCAAGAATTTCTTGCTTCTCAGGTCTTCAAGGGTTACTGACCCCATAAGTCAGAGCTACCGTCGCTTTCCAATCGATAGTTTTGAGCTTTTTGTAACCAAATCCGATCACCTTATTCAATTTATCGAATACGAAAGCGACAACCTTGTATTTCGTAATATCGAGGACCAGTATATTTCATTAACGGTTTCCCTCGACTTGTACGAGATGTTATACTTCATCAAACAGGGTTTCAGCCCTTCTATCAACGACATGCGCGGTCGCTTTATCGAACTTCAGGTATTCAAGAATTTGCTCGAAAATAAGTTATACAACGAAGTTTTGGTAACTAAAAACAACAAATCCTTCTTTGTCATTTCACTTGAACAGAGTACAAACAAATTAACCATTGCACCTCTAAACTAAGGAATTATGGCAATACGTTTAGACCCTAAAGAAGCTATTTTTCGCAATGAACTCGTCTTTGCTGCTGATGCCAAGTCTGTAAACCTGGATCATACCCTTACAAATTTGTTTATGCTCATGCGTAACAACGGAGGGCGTGTGAATGTGAAGGTGAGAACAGAACACACTTTTGATAGCTTGAAAAATTACCTGCTTAACCTTGAACAGGGTGGAAACATAATTGGCTTTTCAGATCATATCGAAGCCGCTAAAGATTGGCTCCGCTGCAATCTGGTTAATCTGGTATTTCGCGGTAATGTGGTAAAGGAAAAAATATCCTCTCTCCGCCCGGTTCATCTCGAAAGTTATCGGATACGCAATATAGCCCAAACCCGCGATTACAATTCTGCCGATCAGGTGTACCTAATGCTGCGTAAAAAACCGGACATTCTCGAAAGCTTGAAGGAGTACCTTTCTAAAGGGTGGGACAATGCAACAAAGGATTTTTCGAAAAACCAACAATTGGATGTGGATAGCGCTGGCATACTTCAACTGATAAAAAACATTAAAGTTGATTTTAAAACTTCCAATCAGGTAAAAAATATCCGCCCACTACTCGAAAATCAAGCGGACCTGTTTTGCGATGATATTTTGCGGCTGCTCGTATATAAGGATTCGATTCCTCGGAGTGTTTTCATCGAGTACCTACGCACACTCATTGGATTCCACCTATCGCTTTATACACAAAAAATAATTCATCTGCTGCCAAAGATGGTTGGATTGGGGACACGTAACGTAGAAGATGATTTTTCTGTAATTGTAGATGTTACTGACAATTTCGAAAGCAGGGTATCCCGTTTTGCATGTGAGGACATGGAGAAAACAATTAATGGGCTTTACGGATTTTTTAAAGCCACATTCGAAATTAACGCCGTGCATAAAAGAATGGAATTTGTGTCGCAAAACTTGGATTCAGTTGACGATATCCTTTCATTTCTCATTAACCGCCCGGCTAATTTTGATGTTTTTTATGAAAATAAATTGGTAGCTATACTTGAGCGGTTTAAAGACGACGAAGATGATGATAAAAAAAATCTTTTGGAAAGTATCCAGTTCGAGGAAAGTAATTTCGATAAGTATATACAAACCTTGTTAAAAGCGAAGGGCGCGTATCAATACCGCTATTATCAGCAGTTTCTCGATGCTGTTTCAATGAAAAACACCGACTACGGGTTTCTGGCCGATGGCCGAAGCCGCAAGCATCCCCGTCGGGCAGTATTGGGTTCGCGCTTGCTCGAAACACTGGTGCAATTACTTGTACTTGATCCAAAAGAAGGGGGAGGCTTCAAATCCCGCGCTTTATCCATCGATGAACTTATCTCAAAATTACGGTCCCGCTACGGTATCATTATCAATGGGCTTAACGAACCACGCTTTGCTGAAGGCGATATGGAAACACATATGGCATTCAATGAAAATGTGGATGCTTTTAAAAACAAACTGCGCCAGATCGGTTTCTATACTGATTTGAGCGACGCATATATATTACAGAAAATAAGGCCACGTTATAAATTTCACGCATAATGGAACTATCTCAATTATATTATCATCTGCTACTCTCTCTTGTCGTCGAAGAATACAAAGAAGAGCTAATCAATGCAAAACCAGGTCACTGTATGAAAATAACGGGACTGGCCATGCGCGAACTGCAACCGCTCTGTGCTACAGTAAGAGCTTTGCCGGGTAACCTGCAAACCTATATTCTTTCCGATGACAAAAATGGGGATGAGTACATTACTTCAAATAAACTGATCGAATTTCGCAATAATGACACCCTGCCCTTATTGATCCTCATTCCATCCAATAGTCGCACATCAACAGAGGATTCGTACGGTAATGCAACCTTCAAGAATTTATCAATCGAACACCTCGATAATAAATTGCTCGAATCCCTTAAAACGGAAATACCTGCCAATGTTAAAACTTTCATCCTCGAAATTTTTGATTATCTCGATATACAAGGCATACGCAAGATGCAATATTTGCAATATTTGTTATATGTGAAATCGCAAAAGTGGTCGGAATCAGCTATCGGCAATGGGCTTGCATTCCTTTCATTAATCCCCGACGGGAAAATAACCTCTGAATATGCCCATATCCGTCAACGGTTGCTTTATAACCTGAAATGTGTTGACATTTTAAGCGACTACTCCCATCCTGTTCCAGATAGGGTTCGTGAATTGCCGCTGTCAGCAAATACATTGCAGAAGGATATAACTCACTTCTTGCGCACAGAGAACCACCTGAAAAATAAGAATGAAATATGCCAAGCTATACTACTAACACATGCAAATCTGAATTTCCAACACTGGGAAGTCCCCGATTTTGCAAAAATCCACAATCTCCATGTTTTTGTTGATAAAATCTCATCCAAAGATTTACGCGTTTCCGAAGGTGATCTAACGCTTACCATCCCTAATGAAAAATCAGCAAAACTTAAAATTCGTATCTTAACCAATCCAGCCCCCAAGGATTTCAAAGAGTTAAAGAATTTTCGTGTCGTTTTGATGGCTATTGATGGCTGGTATCCTGTAGCTGATGTAAAAAAAACCAAGCTCACAGAAAACACTCGAAATTTTCGCGAAATTACCATGGAGTTTTCATCAACTATGTTCGAAGAGGGTTCATATTTTCTTCGTGTTTTTGCCGAGGATGAAAACGGTGGGACTCTCAATACACAGGATGCATTTATCCCTCCTGATTGGGAAGATATTTGGAAAACTCAGAAAGGACAAAACCCGGAACTAACACGCGACCAGTTCATTGAAACTAACAGGGTAAAATGCACCAGCGATTCTGAAGACTTTTATCTTAATTTCGGCGAGGCCGAAGAGGGTGGCGAAACATTTTTTCAACGGAAAAACAAACTGGATAATGTACTTCAGGCCTATTTCCGTTTCCGAATTGAGCAATTACGCAACGGTGGGGATCTTACCATACCTTTACCTATCGAGGAATCTGCTGTTTGGCTAAAGGGAAGCCAATCAGGGCTGATTGGAACATTTCATGTCAAATATACCACTACCCACAATTACCAGATCATCCTTTCCAATAAACTGATAAAACTTCAGAACTGCTTTCTGAAACATGCCGATGCATTAGGGCATGTCGAAGCCATTGTCAGTAGCAATCCCACGGATAATAGTTTTCAGTCTATCCGTTTCGGTTCTTTTGTATCTACAGACTTAGTCCCCCGTAGTTTACTGAATTCCCGTAAAGAACTCTTCAGTGCAATAGCGCAATCTGCTCCCGATAATTCAGGCGTTTTTGAAACGTTTGATGCTTTTAATCATATAGAACTGATACGCACCTATGTTTCGGAATATGAACAATGGACTAAACAACTAAAAATTGAAATTGAAACGGATTCAATCAAAACGGATAATCTGCAAAAACTTCTCGTCGAATTACAGAATCTTGAAGTTGTTTCTATAAAAACAGATATGCCTGATGGTCAATTAGTTTATCTGAAACTGATTTCCCCTCTCCATCCATTACGCTTAGCCTGGTTTATTAATCTCTTCGACCTCTATTGCAATTGGGAGGAGGAAACAAAAATGTTTCCTCAATATAAAAGCGTATGGTTTAAAAATCTGGAAAACCTGTTCCTTGGCGAACTCATTCCGGAAACCGCTATGCCGGTAATGTCTGATATTTCCATGTCTGAGTACTTCCAATACGTTGGCGAGCTGTCATTTGGATGGGGTTTGTATTCCAAAACATTGCAGAAAAACAACAACGCTTTTTCATCTGTGTCTCGCCAAATAAAAATCTACTTATCGTCATTGCTCAACATTGCAAACGAATATCGCATTGATACCGATGTGAATCAGGCTTTGGTGGGCAGGCATATTTCTAACTATTTATCCCAGCATCCCTACACCGAAAAACTGATAATAAACCTGTTTAATGCCGGGGATGCCTTTGTTTTTGCTAACGCATTGGTTGAAATTGAAAGTCAGAATGAGTATAAGACGCTCAAATATGAAATCCGTCTTTTTGCTGACGATAACATTGTTGTCCCGGGTGAAGCCTTCAGAAGCCTCATAAATCCTGAAAGCAATATTTCGGAATATGCAGAAGCTTTTTCACAGGCCTCTGGCAATAGACTGTTCCCCAAATTGCGCTTTTCAATCAATAGCTTTGCTGATTTTATCCAAAAACCGGATAACTTTTTTGCACACATCAGTTTCTTGGTTAGTCCTTTTCCTGTAAAAACTGCACTCACCCGCCCCGACGATAAAAAGCAATCCTTTTTCTTTAATGGCTTGATCAACCGTCATGTTATCAGTGTTGCCCAAAAAACGGATACACTGATTTGGAATAAGTATTTCTCTGAAAACCCGGTTCCAAACAGCGTGAACAACTTTTGCAATACAGGTATTTCTATGTTTGCAAACATGCAATCTTTTGTTGCAAATTCACTTTCTACAAACCGGGAACAGTCTGTGCCTTCAACCCGTTTAGAGTTGAACGAATCGGATAAAGTATTGCTTTCCTTTATTCACGACATCTCAGATTGGGTGGTCACCTTCGATAAAAATATGGGGCCAGAGGTTTATGACTTACCCGGTACTAATGGCGAAATCCCCTTCCTGCTCGATTATGTTCCCGGCCAGGAGGTTTCTGGAATATCATCTTATCTTACAACTAGGCCAACTTCTGAAATTGTTGGTTTACTTGGCCCTCATTTTGCCGAATTCGGTATCGACTTGCGAAATGAACCTGCTCGTTTAAAAATCCTGCTCGAAGACATTCGCGCCATCAGCAGCTCTCTAATCCTGCAATTTAATTCAACAAGCAACAAGGCATTTGAAGTTCTTGGAACTGCATTTACCAAAAGGGTACTTGAAAAAAAGAATATTTTGGAGGATGCCTTCCTTATCCCTATTGATTTACATAAAGAATTGTTCGAAAAACTTCCGAACGACCTGAAGGAGCGGGCTGATACCTTATTGGTGAAAATCAATCCGGCTAACCAGGAAATTTGTTTTACCGTAATTGAGATTAAATGCCGGACTTCGGTAAACGAATCTGAACGCCTTGAGCTTATCAATAAGATGGAAAGCCAAATCAATAATACTATTGAAGCATTGCGCTTTCATTTTGATACAACTTATACTTTATCTCACGATAGGCTCGACCGGGAATTAAAAACACTTCAGTTAAAATCCCTGCTCGAATTTTATGTAAACAGAGCTTCGCGTTACAACCAGCTTACACCCGCAATACAGGAAGTCTATATCCGCCTACTGGACAATCTGAATTATGGGTATTCACTTTCTTTCAAACGCTTGGGTATCATTTACGATTTTTCAGCTTCAAAACGCCATAAAAAAGAAACCTTTGGCAATGACAGCACTTTCTTCACTTTTGGAAAAAACCTGATTAGTGAAATACTCGATCCAACTTCAGATTTGAATACCCGCCGGCTGGAACATATCGCTGAAGATGCTCAAATTGTATCTTTCTTCGGAGATTCATTTTTAGACACTTTTAAAGAGAAAATAGAACAAGTCCATGAATTGGCCGAACAAGAAATTCCTATTGATTTTGCAGCAGTTTATAAAGAAGAAACACCAGTACAAAATCTAACAATACCTATTGATGAATCACCAGGAGGGGCATTTTCTGGTATTGAGACCACATTGCCTGAAATATTTGACGAACCGGTTCAGGAAGAAACCCCTGTTCTCCACGTTGTTGAAGAAAAAGGCAGATATGAAGCCCCCCTTTACGACATTATGGTAGGTAAATCTTCCATTAGCCCACAGTATGGAATACTTGGTAAGGTGGTTGCAAGCAAAAAAACCATCGCTCTCGATCTGAGTGAAACAAATACGATAAGTTTGTTCGGTGTACAAGGGGGAGGCAAAAGTTATACCATAGGCACCATTACCGAGATGGTATTGAAGCAATTCAGCCGCATTAACGAACTGCCGGCTCCTCTTGCTGGGGTAATATTCCATTATAGCGAAAGTATGGATTATGAGCCGGAATTCACCTCGATGATCCACCCAAACAATAAAACAGAAGAACTCCAGAAATTGAAGGATGAGTTTGGGGCAAATCCGGACAAACTTTCCGATGTCGTTATCCTTACCCCTCAGGCCAAGGTGAGCGAAAGGCAGCTACAATTCCCATCCATCGAGGTATTCCCAATCAGCTTTAATTCAAATGAATTGAATGTTCAGGATTGGATGTTTTTACTTGGTGCTATTGGAAACGATTCTACCTACATCAGGCAGTTGAAAGCTACCATGCGGAACATTCGCAATAACATCAGTTTAGAGAATTTGCGCAATAGTGTGGCTGATTCGCCTCTTCTTTCAACTTCACAAAAAAACCTCGCCGAACAACGTATTCAGTTTGCAAGCGAATATATAGACGACTCTTCCTCGATCCGTAGCCTGCTACGCCCTGGTCGGCTTATAATCGTGGATTTGCGCGATGAGTTTATCGAAAAGGATGAAGCCCTGGGTTTGTTTGTGGTAATGCTCAACATTTTTTCAGGGATCAAGACCTATGAATCAATCCCTTTCAACAAATTTATCGTTTTCGACGAAGCCCACAAGTACATGGACAACAAGGACCTCACTGGCAGCATTGTAACTGCTATACGTGAAATGCGGCACAAAGGGGTGTCTATTATGATAGCAAGCCAGGATCCGTTGAGCCTCCCTAACGAAATTATTGAATTAAGTTCGATAATATTGCTACATAAATTCAATAGCCCGCAATGGGTGAAACATATTCAAAAATCTATTACACAGCTTGCTGCGCTTACACCCTCGGACCTTTCGGCATTAGTGCCCGGCGAAGGTTATCTTTGGGCTTCAAAATCAACGGACAAAAGCCTGATGAACCGGCCTGTCAAAATATTTACCCGTCCCCGTGTTACAAAACATGGAGGTGAAACCCTAAAAGCAATCTAAAATGGAAATATTTACATTCTCTGCCAAAGGGCGGAGGGAAAACAACGAAGACTATGTTTTAAGCCGTCAGCTTCTATCAGGCTATTCAATACACCTCCTCGCCGATGGAATGGGAGGCCATGAACATGGCGAAATAGCATCCATGTTAGCCTGTGAAGCAATTGCCGGATATCTGGGTCCAAATCTCGCTAATTCGGACATAGTAAGCACCCTGCAACAATCTGTTATCAATGCAAACTCAATGATGCTATCCAAAAGTCAGGAGTTAGGTGCAAAAATGGGTACAACTATAGCGGGAGCTTTAATTCAAGGCAACAAAGCCAACATATTCTGGCTCGGGGATGTCCGGATTTATCACTTTCGCAGAAACGAACTCCTGTTTCAATCCGAGGATCATTCTATAATTAGCGAACTCAAAAAACAGGGAACAGTATCCCCCAAGGAAATGGAACGGTATGGAAATATAGTTACCCAATCCTTATCAGGCCATGAAATTGAAAATAACATTCCAATCACAACACTAAACATAATTCCGGGTGATTTAATCTTGCTTTGTTCAGATGGTCTATGGCGGAACCTTGACATTGTCTCATTCAAGAATTTAACCAAAACAGAAATCACAAATCAATTAAAAGCACATGAAAAGGATGTAGAGGATAATTATTCAATAGTTAGGATAGATGTGTAACTGCCGTGAAAATAGAAAACTATTTTCTATTTTGGCTCGAATGAAATCGGAAGGGTCATCTTAAATTGGGTAACTATTCATTTTCTCTTCTCACATAATTCATCTCTCCCTTTTTTCCTTTTCCCTTTTCACTCTTCCCTTTTCACTTTTCACTCAAAAAATGCTCCCCAACCTAACCCTGCAGCGTCCTCTTATCTTCTTCGATACCGAAACCACCGGTGTTGACAGGATTAACGATCGCATCATCGAGCTATCCGTCTGCAAATTTTTCCCCGATGGCACCAAAGAAGTAAAAACAGTACGCTTCAATCCAACCATCCCGATACCACCGGAAGCCACCATGGTTCACGGCATCCGCGACATAGATGTTGCGGACGAACCCA
>CAJAXK010000161.1 GCA_903946925.1 uncultured Bacteroidales bacterium
ACAGCCTTGATTTTTGGTTACTTTTTGATCAAGCAAAAAGTAAAAAAATCTAAACCATTTTGACCAAAGTTTTGGTTTTGATGACAGTCAGATAGCATCTCAAAATAATATTAAGCCAAAATCAACCATTTTGATACCGGTCTTGTTACCACAATCCCTGCCTTGTCGGCAATTTAGGGATTGGAGAGCCGTAAAGTATTCCTGTTGTACCTTAAGGTTCCATTTACGAGAGCTAAACTTTTCGTGTGGCTATACAATGTCTTTCAATGATAAAAAAGGAGTTTTATGTTTTTGTGGTTCAAAACGGATTTTTTATGCGATTCGTTTGTGATTTATATTTTTCAGAATAATTTTATCAATCATAATATCCGATAATTGCAGCATCGCAACATATTTGGTAAACTTTACAGATCCGTAATTTTTCCAACTTTAACCCCCACTTTCTGTCATTCAATTATATCTTTTTTTGCAAGCTTGTCCTTCATTCTACTTTTGCTCAGTAAAATAAATAATAATTCAAACAGATGAAATAGCCATGGTAAAAGTTTATCACCAACCGAAAATGATAATATGGCGTATTCCATCTGACCCCTAAAAAACAAATAATAACGCATGAAACACATTACAATCAGATTTTCAGTTCTCATTGTTGCCATACTATCTTTGGCAACAAATCTTCTTGCTCAGACCGACACAGCCAACGGCACATACTGGCGTCCAAAACCGCGCAATTATGAAGTAAAACAGGCCTTTGAAATCGAAAGCCTAGTACCCATGTTTTTTACCGGAGGCTATCATTTTGCGGTTTGTTACCGTTACGACAAATTCCGGTTCAGGGCCAGCGTAATCAACGGCGGAAGTTATGATGCCGAGCCAGCAGGTTTAAAAAACTCTTCGCCTGAATTTAAACGGTATTACAAAGCATCGCCAGGCTTCTTTTTGGGATACAATGTTTGGAAAAACCTGGAGGTCTATACCTTTCTCGAATTGCATACTTTCGAAATAGAACAAGTGAGTACTGGCTTAAAGGACGATATTCACAGCACCGACTTTGGCGGAGGCGTAAGCTACCAGTTTTTTATTGGTAAGAGTTTCTACATTCAGCCCGGTTTGCATTTGTACCTGAGAGGTGATAATAGTCTTGATTTTGAAGGCGTTCAATACAGCATCCCTAATGCTGACTTTGCTCCAGTTTTGCGCTTGGGTTACAGGATATGGAAAAAGTACTAATTGAAAAATGATTAGATCAATACAGAGTAATTGCAAGATATTTTCTACACTGTACACTGTTTTGTATCGAAAATTGTCAGGTTCAACCACCACTTTCTGCCCTCACCCAGCTTTAGTTTTGTACAATATCCCCGCGAATTAATTTTACACCGTTAACCTTAAAAATCAAACAAAATGAAAAAATCAATCCTAATTGCAACAATCCTTTTTATTGGTCTATGTGCCAATGCTTTCGCCGGTTTTAAACCAGGCTGTTTTGTAAAAACTTCCGATGAAATTTATTTTGGGCAAAAAGTCAAAGTTGGGCTTCTGAATACCATAATACCAAACAACCTTGGATTATAAACCCAAATGTTTTTTAAAAAATGAAGGTTTTATTCCTATTAACCTCAAAGTCCGCCAAGAAAGCTCAGTGAAACGTAAATGTCGAAATCTATTCTCTGCGGTTCTCTGTGGTTCTGTGCGGTTCTGTGCGGTTCTTTGCGGTTACTTTGCGCCTTTGTGGTTAAGTTACGCCTTTGCGGTTCCTTTGCGGCTTTGCAGTTACTTTGCGCCTTAGCGGTTACTTTGCGCCTTAGCGGTTCCTTTGCGCCTTTGCGGTTAAGTTACGCCTTTGCGGTTCCTTTGCGCCTTTGCGGTTAATTTTCGGCCTTTGCGGTTCCTTTGCGCCTTTGCGGTAAAAACTTCTATAAACTAAAGCATTTGCTAAAAATTGCAGGGTTCAACCAGCGAATAAGATATTCAAGATCCTGATTAAAAATAACAATATCGAAACCAGGGTGAATAATTATAAGGATACCAGAAAAGTGTAAACGTATCAAATTCGGTTCACTCCTATAAGTACTACTGTGGTGTTAAATGCTTCTCATAAACAAGCTTTGCAGCAAACAAATCCAACAAGGCAAAACCTACTGTTTTAAATAAACGGGTGCGGTTGGGAGTTGGAATGATTTCACCGGTGAGCAGATTTCCGATCGAAATTATCATGTTTTCAGCTATCCAGTTATTTTTTAGAGGAGTGATAAGGTCTCCGCTTTCTTTTTTGCCGTCCAACGTATCTACGTACATTTGATCGAGTTGGCGAAATAACTGTTCCGGGAATTCACGGCAATCAGGTTTATAGGAGCCGATGCCAACAAACGTTTTCCCTGTAAATAGTTCTTTATCATTCTGTAAAATAGGATATTGAGAATTTGTTGCACAAATAATAATTTTTGTATTCATAGCTACTTCCGAGGAATTTGCTGCCTGAATAATCCTTGTCATCGGACATCTGCTCTTCATCATTTCGGTAAAATTCAGTAGATTTTCTCTGTTCTGATCGAAAACCCATATCTCGTTTATTTCGCGCTCTGAACATGCGAAAAGCGCCTGCCAGATACCCTGTGTTCCTGCACCAATGATACCCAGGGTATGGCTATCGGCCGGTGAAAGATGCCGGATGCCGACTGCTGTAACGGCTGCTGTGCGCATAGAAGTAATGGCACTTCCATCCATTATGGCCAGTGGTTCGCCTGTTTTTGTGTCATTTAAAACAAGGGTACCATAAATGGATGGAAGGCCCAATATTTTATTGCCCGGGCAGAATGAAACCAGCTTGGTAACCCAGTACTCATCGGTTATGCAAGGCATTAGCAAAAAAGTATCTGCCATATAATCGAGGTGCATCCTTTTAGGCATAACATAACTGCCTGGCGCAATGCTAAGCTGCAACGCCTTTTCCATCATATCAACCCATTCAGTAAAGGGGGCAATATTTTCTATTTTATGGCTGTCAAAATAGTTCATATAAATCAATGTTTTAATTTCTTATGAAGTCTTATCGCTGTCGGGGTAATGGATAATCCACCGCAACCGGTGCAGCATAGAGAAGAGGGCATTGAATCCCCGACTGATTTCATAGCATTGATCACTTCATCCAGTGGAATAACCGGGTCGAAACCAGCAATACTCATGTTGGCGGAGTTAAGTGCATTGGAAGCGCCCATAATATTTTTTCCCAGACAGGGAACCTCAACCCTGTCGGCTACCGGATCGCAAACCAGGCCGAGAATATTTTGCAGGGCCATTGACGAAGCGTCAATTGCCTGCCTGGCAGTGCCACCAATAAGCTGAACTAGTCCGGCAGCAGCCATGCCTGAAGCAGCGCCGCATTCCACCTGGCATCCGCCTTCCTCGGCTGCAAAGGTATATTTATCGGCAATAAATACGCCTATCAAACCAGCGGCCAAAAATGCTTTGGTTATTTTGTCAATATCATCAGTAAATCCTTCGGAAGCCCCAAAAATGGCACCACCAAGCAAACCTGATGAACCTGCTGTTGGCGCTGCCACAATAATCCCCATGGAACTTTTAACTTCCATTAATGCAGTAACATAAGCAATTACAGTATTCATTGGAGTTTGGAAAATACGATTTGTCTTTTCTGCCTCCAGGATCAGATGGCTCTGGCGCCCCAGAATTCTATCGTAGAAGGTTGTTCCTTTCATGCCTTCCCTGATGGAGTTTTTGATATGTAGCACGATTTCGCGCATGAGCAAAATCACTTTCTGCGGTTCGATACCGGCACGTTCGCTTTCATACAGGACAGCAAGTTCGGCCAGGTCCATACCCTTTTTCCCCGCCAGAATCATCATCTCATCAACGGATGTAAAAGGCAGTGGCTTATTTACGCCCGACAATATCGGCATAACAGGATCAACTTGCCGAATCCATTTTACTTCCTTAAAACCGGAAAGCAGTTCGTTAACTTTTTCCAACAAGTGCTCTCGCGATTTAATATTAACCAAGAATTTATTTCCGCCCTGCCGGTACAGGTAAATTTCAGAATTAGCTGTTTTGTTTTTCAGTAACTGAAAAAGGTTTTGAATAGAACCTTCAGACTGAGATTCGCAATAAACAAGGGTTTCAAAATAATCGCCATGTATAGAAACGTCAAAACCATTGAGTTTGTTAATGCTAATCATTCCACCTCCGGTTGAGACAGCTATAAAACCGAACTCCATATTTTCATTCTCAACAGTAATTTTATAGGTGTTGGGATGAGAAGCTTCGAAATCCGTAACCAAAAACCGTATATCCAGACTGCTTTCCTTTGCCAGTTCGTTGTATCTCACTATGGCTGGGTCTAGGATGCTCAGTCCTAACATCCCGCTTATCAAACCCATGGCTGAGCCTTGGCCCTCGTAGGTGGTGGCTAATGATCCCCGCCGGTCAAATTCAACCAACACCTTTCCTAAATCTGGTAAACAAACCTGGCGGATAATAGCCCCTATCCGGTGGGCTGCAGCAGTATGGGAACTCGAAGGCCCTCTCATCACCGGGCCAATAACATCATTAAAAATGCTTGGTTTCATCTGTTATTAATTTGTTTTTTAAAGGTCAGTTGGAATACGCCATAAAATCATTCTCTGTTGGTGATAAAATTTTACCATGGCTATTTCATGTGTTGTTATTTAATTTTTACGGGTCGTATTGAATAAGCCAGATTGATTATTGTATCATCTTAGGTTGATGTGTTTTTTCGATTATGGCTATTTTATGCGTTTGTATTTTTTATTCATTGCTTGTTCTCTGAGGTACTAATGCTTGCTTTTCTGGTGTTTGTTACAGGTAATGATGTTTACTGCTTCCCCCTAATCCATAGCACTAAAAAATAATTTTAGCCGAAAAATTGAATGTCCTCCCCAACGACCAAAATCCTTTGAAGGTCTCCAGATTATGATTAGAGCCATCATCGCCACGGATTATTGTTTCCTTATCAAAAACGTTTTGACAAGCCATATCCAACGAAACAGGCAATTGTTTTACCGTGAAATCATACCCTAAATACAAATCGAACATGGAATACGATGGGATACGGTATGGCTGATTGCGGTCATCAGGATTGTTGCGGTTTACAGGATCGAAATTGGCATAAAGCCTGTCATAAAACATATAGTCCGCCGAAAACCTAAATCCATCAAGTGTTTTGTATTCTGCCGAAAGCCCAATTTGGTTTTGAGGTGCATCGCCAACAATTAAACCTTTGGAATAAACCATCATACTATCAACCAAAACCTGGTTGTCGTTATAAATGCTGGCTGTAACATCATTAAGCCATTGCCAGTCGCCAAAGGCGATAGTTGCAGTAACGCTCAGCCCACTTAGTATTTTATAACTTATTTCGGTTTCAATGCCTGTGTGCCGGGCATCCAATCCCCGTACCAACGAACGTGGAATACTGTCAATCAACTGTTTGTTTTCGCGCGATAGAAGCGATTTATCCCTCCATAATGTGTAATACAGATTTACACGAGCGTTAATTTTATTGTTCGCGAAAGTATAGCCAGCTTCAGCAGTGCTTATTTTCTCATTCACTAAATTGTCGGCAACCGTATTGTGATAATCAACGAAAACGAACTTATAATATGGCTCACGCGAGTAGAAACCTGCATTGCCGTAAATACTTCCATGCTGGCCAACTTTATAGGCCAAGCCGCTTTTTATGTCGAAACCAGCTTTTGTAACCACATCGCTCAATGGATTTTCGATATAATTGTAGGGATCTTTCCGCCTGTAATATGTGCCCGAGAGAGTTGAAGCCACAAAAGCCTGGTATTTGCCTTTGTTGAATTCAATTTGCCCGAACAGGTTGCCATAGCTAATCATTGAATAATTATCAACATTTATCACATCGCCTCGTTTTTTAACTTGTTTGCGTCCGGCAACTCCTGCTAACGAATAGGCATATTGCTCCAACCAACAGTTGCCGCCCATCAGGTCGTCAACTACTTCGTACAAATGTGAACGGAAATTGCGGGCATGAATTCCAGTGGTGAGTTTAAACTGATCGTTTAAATCAAGCGAAAGCGAACTGAGCACCCCAGCCCAGTAATGATCTGCCTTATAATAGGTTAGAATATTTTTCGAATATCCTTTTACCGTTGAACCGTTTGCCAAAATTACCGAATCAGGATTTGTTGAATTGTTGATAAAAACCTGGTCGAAATCAATCTGGTCGTTTTTCCGGTACTCCCATGTCGGTTTGGCATAATTGAAAGCCTCCGAGTATCGCCCTCCGCCCTTGCCAAAAGAAACATAAAATGATGTGGCCAGGAATGCTTTTTCAGAAATGTTCCAATAATGGTTAAGGTTAATTTGTGGTTTATGATAAAAGTTTTCCGAAAGGCTGAGCATTTCCCCATTGTATTCACCCCAGTTGCTGTTGTATTTTACACCAAACTTTTCATAATCGGCATTGCTCATTCCGTAATTGCGCTGCCCATGTTTTTCGGGTGCACCCATGGCGGTAAGCACAATTCGTTGGTTTTTACCAAATTGCCGGCTAAGGCTTAAAAAGTATGCCCAGGCATTTATATAAGTGGCGTCAACAAAACCAGGTCCGGTGGTTCGCGACCCTAAAAATGTTAAAGAAGTACCATTTTTCATTTTTCCGGTCGAAAAGCTAAGTGATGTTTTGCTGTTGCCATAGTCGGAAAGGCTGAAACGAAGCGCTCCACCTGATTTTGCCGAAGTTGATTTGGTTATAATATTTATAGTGCCACCGACTGAATTCATTGCCACACGCGATGCGCCTAACCCGCGTTGCACCTGTATCGACTCGGTTGCATCCGTTAGCCCTGTCCAGTTCGACCAATAAACCAATCCGTTTTCCATGCTGCTCACCGGAACCCCATTAAGCAATAAAGCTACATTTTCTTGCTGAAACCCACGCAAGCTCAACCTGGAGTCGCCATTTCCGCCACCTTCCTTGGTCGCATAAATACCAGGTGTCATTTTCAGTATTTCGGGATAATCCTGATTGCCCGTTTTTTGTTCGATAGTGTGCGATTTAACCGTTGAAATTGCCACAGGCGTATTCCGGTCGGTTACAAACGAAGATATTACTTTTATGCCCTCAATATTTACTGAAGTGGGGTCGAGCGAAATGTTACCCAGATAAACAACCGAGCTTGCTTTTTTTGCAACTTCTAAGTATAGGGTCTTATATGAAATATGCGTAAACTGAATCCTTGTTTTATCAGAATTTATGGTGAGTACGAAAGTGCCATCGTTTCCGGAAATTGTTCCATCGGCAATGCCCTCGGTAGAAATGCTCACTCCGGGAATTGTTTCGTTGGTTATTTGGTCGGTAACAATGCCTTTAACCTTATAGCTTTGCGCGAAGGTATTTCCTGAAAAACAGAAAGTGAAAAGTAGGACTTGCAGGGAAATTAAATTTGTATTTTTCATCGTTATTTGAAGGGTAAAAACAAAAATGCCTTGAAAGACCTCCAAGGCAAACGGATGAAAATAAAGACACGCAAACGCATAAACCCAATACTGGCCTGCGTTCCACATTCATTATCCTTCTTCCATCCAGACTATACTGTCGGTACCGGTGTTTAACCGGTTCAATCCTTTTTACAGGAGTCGCGGACTGTACCGCCGATCGGGAATTTCACCCTGCCCTGAAGAATGTGTCGAAAATTGTTTTCAATTTGCAATCACGCTGCAAATGTATAATTTATTTAGAGTCTGTCCATAAAGTCCTGTTTTATTTTTATTTACAATTTACAAGTTACGATTGACGAATATAACTCGCTGAAAATAAATCGTAAGTCGAGTATTTTTAACTTAGCCAAGTAAATAAACACCATCTAAATAACCTTGCATAATGGATTTACCTGCTCAGTTTTAGCTCAGTGCCAGGTTTTGGTTCCATATCCGGCTGTAAATTATTATATTTACGCAAACGTTTTAAGCGGATACACTTTTCCTGTGAGATGGAATACAAACTTTCATGCTTTTTTACTTTGTAAATCTTGTCAGCATTTTTCTTCTTTTTGGGTTCAAGATAAAGGATTTGACCAGGGGTTATTGAGTCGGATTTGAGGAGGTCGTTCTGCTTATAGATTTGAAAACTATAGATTTTAAATTCTTTTGCAATTGAGAACCAGGTGTCGCCCTTTTGAGCAAAAATTAAAGGAACCTCATTGTATTGGTAAACTTTTCGACCCAAATCGGATGTGAAAGCATATTTATAATCCTCTGGAACAGGCATTTTGTAATTCTTCCGGAACAAAACCCTGGTTTTAGGTTTTTCGGTTGAATCTGATTTTTCAATAGTATAGATATTTGATTTGGATATATCTTCTTCGTTCACACTATCATTAACCTTTGGCTCTGGTTTCACAATTGTGTCGTCCAACAAATAAAGCTCATATCTTTCAATCAAACGTATTAAAATATTGGCATAATCGGGGTTGGTAGCGTATCCGGCTTGTTTCAAACCAACTGCCCAACCTTTGTAATCGGTTATCGGTAACGTAAATAAGGATGCATATCGTGCACGTGTTGAAAGGAATTTGGAATGATCGCGGTAAGATTCATCAACATTGTCATATTTCCTGAAACATTCTTTTGGTTTGTCGTCATCGTAATAAAAAGTTTGCCCGGTCCATTCTTTCTGGCATTTAATCCCGAAATGGTTTAATGAATTAGTGGCAAGCACACTTTTGCCACACCCACTTTCAATAATAGCTTGCGATAAGGTTATGCTTGCAGGGATTTTGTACAAATTCATTTCCCTTATTGCAATAGATTTGTATGCCTTAATATAGTCAATATAATCGGATTGCACTAATGGTTGAGCATTGGATGGCCCATTTATGAAGCAGAAAAGGAAAGAAATTATGACAAAAAACCTCATGTTTGTGTTGTATTTAGTTGCGAAAATACAAAATACAAGTTGAAAATATTCTTTTTCGGTTGCTGTTGCCGAATAAAAATGAGGGCTAAAATTATTTTGAAATTATTTTTAAATAAAGTTCGGAAATAACATAAACTTATTATAATTTTGCAGCGTTAATAGGATAGTAAATAAAATTGTTTACAAACTCTCGTTTGTATTTCAGTTATTGTCTATAAACTTGGGTTTTTGGGTTTCCTGATTAATAATTTGGTTAATAATTTGGTTCAAAAGTCCCTGCTGAAAAGTGGGGATTTTTTGATTTATACCCATTTCATTCTTCAGGCTTTACCTGCACTGCGAATGTTTTTCTGTGAAACGGGGTGAACCCTAAGTTTAATATCGCCTTGCGATGTTCGAGGGTTGGATAGCCTTTGTTCTTTTTCCAACCAAAATCAGGATATTTTTCATGCAGTGCCAGCATATATTGGTCGCGGTAGGTTTTGGCCAATACCGAAGCTGCCGCAATTGATAAAAACAGTCCATCACCTTTAATGATACATTCGTGGTTTATTCCCTCTATAGGCTTAAACCTATTGCCATCCACGAGCAAAAGTTGCGGCATTATCAAAAGCCTGAGCACAGCTTTATGCATGGCCATAATGGAAGCATTTAAAATATTTATTTCATCAATTTGGTTGTTATCAACCATTTCGACTGCCCATGCAAGTGCACTTTTTTCAATTTCAAGCCTTAATTCTTCACGCTTTTGATGGGTAAGTTTTTTTGAATCGTCCAAGTGTATGTTTTTATACTCCTTTGGTAAAATTACTGCTGCCGCAAACACAGGGCCAGCAAGGCAACCCCGGCCTGCTTCGTCGCAGCCGGCTTCAATAAGGTTAGGGGTGAGGGAAGATTTTAACATGGAATGGGGTTGTTCTTAATTACATTGAATTTCACTTTTGATTAAAACCCTTTACTTGTTCTTGATATTTGGATATTTCGAAAAATTGAAATAAAAAAGGGCAAAAGTACAGTAACCAAATGCGTAAAAAAAACTATCAAAAAGCTAAATAAACCCTCAAGGCAACAAAAAGGGTGAAATATGTTATTGCAAGTATTTCGAACCAAAACGGACGTTTTATAATTACGAGGCTTCCGGTTATAAAAAATGCTGAGGGAATAACAAATAAGTAATTTGTTGCAAGTATTTGCCATCCCGATACTATTACTATAAGCAGGGAAGAAAAACTAAAATTGAACAATACCCACGAACGCCGCCTCAAGCTAATAAGTTTATCGTTCATTATATTTAAAACTGCAATCATGGTAATTACCATTACGAAAACCGAAACTAAAATCCAGATGGTATAAACCATTTCAAAATGAGGTAGATAGGTAAGTTTAAACAGTTTGTTTGGTATTTGTTTAAGCCCATTTATAAAATTGGCGCTCCAAAAAAGCCAGCTTATATAGTAGAGGAAAGGCAATAAAAAACCAATCAGTGAAACAGCATACTCCCGCCATGAGGAAACACGGTAAGTTATCAAAGTGAACCAAACCATCAATAATAGATAGGCTAAAGGAAAATAGAACAGTGATGCGACACCAATTGAAAAGGATGCTGTAAATACTTGATGGTAAGCTGCTTGCCTACCATAAGCAAACATTAATGAATTTAATGCAATGAGTACGAAAATCCCTCCAGGCAACAAGGCATGAAGGGTTTGATAATTGAAATTCCAACTCAATGCCAACAAAGCAATAATTGCCGGCATAAAATTTCTTCGACCAAAAAAACTATTGGATTCGAACAAGGAGAAAACAAAAACTGACTGAACTAAAACCAGGATTAAAGCTAAGGTTATAGAAAAAGCTGGGAAGTATCGTAAATTGTTCGACAATAGTTGAAATAGCGGCCCATCATTTTCGGAGGTTATAGGCGAAACCGGACTAACAAAGCGGGGAATCCAAAGAGCTAACAGGATTACTACAAAAAGTGTAACCTGCATAAACATCCCCGATTTTGGAATCCATTTTAGCATTTTCGATCAATAAAATAATTGTCTGTTACATCAGGTCTCTTCCAATGTCCGTTCGAAAATAGGAATTCCCGAATTTTATATTTGAAGCCGATTCAAGCGTTTGCGAAACTGCTGATGAAATACTGTCGGCGAGTGAAGTTACCGCTATTACCCTTCCACCTGATGTTATTACATCTGCACCATCAATTGAAGTGCCGGCATGAAACACCAGGCTTTTGTTCATATTCTCAAACCCAGAAACGGTTTTTCCTTTTACATATTCACCAGGATACCCACCCGAAACAATCATCACGCAGGCAGCTGTTTGCGGGTTTATTTCCAATTTGATATCTGTAAGGCACCCTTTTGCCGTGGCTAAAAATATTTCAAGTAAATCGGTAGTAATGCGAGGCAAAATGGATTCAGTTTCAGGATCGCCTAACCTAACGTTGTATTCAATTACAATTGGGTTGCCTTTCACATTCATAATGCCAAAAAAGAGGAAGCCTTGATAGGGGATTCCATCTTTTTTCAACCCTTCAATAGTTGGTTTAATGATTCGTTCTTCCACTTTGTACTTAAATTCCGTGTCAGCAAATGGAACAGGCGAAATAGAACCCATACCTCCCGTATTCGGCCCCGAATCGCCTTCGCCAATGCGTTTGTAATCTTTGGCTTCGGGCAATACCAGGTATTGTTTGCCATTGGTTATTGCAAATGCCGAAAGTTCAATTCCATCCAGAAATTCTTCAATTACAACCAAAGCCGATGCATGGCCAAATTTTTGATTAGCAAGCATATCGGTAAGTTCCTTCCGGGCTTCTTCTATTGTTTTGCAGATTAAAACCCCTTTTCCAGCAGCAAGTCCGTCAGCTTTTAGTACATAGGGTGGGTTCAGTGTTTTCAGGAACGCCAAACCTTCACTTAAAGTGTCAGCAGAAAAGGTTTGATAGGCAGCAGTGGGAATCCCATGTTTAATCATAAACTGCTTGGCAAAGTCTTTGCTCCCTTCCAGTTCGGCTCCTGCTTTCTGTGGACCTATAACTGCTATGTTTTTAAGGAGTTCATCGTTGAGAAAGAAATCATGTATTCCTTTAACCAAAGGTTCTTCTGGCCCAACAACCAACAAATCAACAGAATTGGCAAGAACAAACTGTTTAATGCTTTCAAAATCAATTATACCAAGCGGAATATTTGTTCCTACACTTGCTGTTCCTGCATTTCCAGGTGCAATAAATAAACGGTTCAATAAGGGGCTTTGGGCTAATTTCCATGCAATAGCATGTTCTCGACCGCCACTACCAAGTAATAAAACATTTGTTTTTTTCATTTTACCATCCTATTTCTGGTATGTATGCTATCGTTATGCTTCAGTTCACCTTTAGCTATTTAAAGAATCGCTTATTTTCAACAAACCACTTTTATTATTTCAACATTCCAATGCACCTATCAGTTCGTTCACATTTTTTATCCCATGCCTGTTGCAATATTCATCTATCCCATCAAGAATTTTAATGCATACCTGAGGATCAACAAAATTGGCGGTCCCAACCTGTATAGCTGTTGCCCCCGCAAGCAGGAATTCGATGGCATCAGTAGCATTGCTAATGCCACCAAGCCCGATTACAGGTATTTTAACAGCTTTAGAAACTTGCCAAACCATACGCAAGGCTATTGGTTTTATTGCCGGGCCAGAAAGTCCGCCAGTAATGGTTGATAGTATTGGTTTGCGCTTTTCTGCATTAATTGCCATGCCAAGCAAAGTATTGATAACCGAAACGGAATCAGCACCTTCATCCTCCACAGCTTTTGCTATTTCTGAAATATTGGTAACATTTGGCGACAATTTAACTATCATTGTTTTGTTGTAAACACTACGCACTGCCTTTGTAACTGTGCCTGCCATGGGGCATGAAGTGCCAAATGCCATACCGCCTTCTTTTACGTTCGGGCATGAAATATTCAGTTCGATTCCGGTTATTTTTTCAAGTGGGTTAAGCTTTTCGGCAACTTCCATATAGCCTTCAACCGTTGAATCCGAAACGTTTACAATAATATGTGTGTCGTAATGCTTGATCTTTGGGTAGATGGTTTCGATAAAATAGTCAACTCCTTTATTTTGCAACCCTACTGAATTCAACATGCCTGAAGGCGTTTCGGCCATGCGCGGATACTTGTTCCCATCCCGGTTTTTTGAAGTACAGGCTTTTGTGAGGATTCCACCAAGTTTGTTTACATCAATAAAGTCATCGAATTCGAGTCCATAACCAAATGTGCCCGATGCCGACATTACCGGGTTTTTAAGCTGCAGTTTATGTATGTTTACAGATAAATCAGGCATTAGTCGTTTTTGTTTTTCGGATTGTAGATTTTTGACCTTGTCTTTGTTTAGTTATGATAACGGCTTCTTTACCTCCCCAGCCTCTCTTGCCAGCTTTTAAAGTATCAGCTTCTTTGTGTTAAAAACCGGTCCTTCTATGCAGGTGGTTTTATTGCCATCAACAGTTTCGACAACGCAACATAAGCATGCACCAATTCCGCAAGCCATTGTATTTTCAAGTGAAATTTCGCAGGGGATATTTTGTGAAGCAGCTACTTTTGCAACAGCTTTCATCATGGGGTCAGGTCCACAAGCATATATTTGGGAGTATTCGCTTATTTTTTCTGCAAAAACCGAATGTTGTGTAACCATTCCTTTTTCGCCCATAGAACCATCATCAGTGGTTACAAATAGGTTGCCATAAACAGTGTATTTTTCCGGCTCCAGAATATCGTTTTTTGAGCGTCCGCCTATCAATACATCGGGTTGTTTGCCTTTTTCGTTTAGCACCTTCGACAAAAGCAACATTGGGGCAATGCCTACACCTCCTCCAACAAGCAAGGCTTTGTTGCCAGGTGGGATACTGAAAGAGTTGCCAAGAGGATAAACAAGATTGAGCGTTTCCCCAATTTTTAGCTTCGAAAGGGCAAGTGTGCCTTTGCCAACTTCTTTTATCAGCAGTGAAAGTTCATTTTTTTGGTAATCCACATCGTAAATGGAAAAAGGTCTTCGCAAGTATGCTTCCGACGAATTTCCGACAAGTATTTCTGCAAACTGTCCAGGCAGAATAGTTGGCAAACTGACAGGGCATTTCAGATAGAGGACAAAACAGTCGTTACTGATTTTATCGTTGAGTGTAACCTCAAAATCGTGAATAAATTTTTTCATCAGTTGGTGCTTGAACTAACTAACAGACTTAAAAAAAGCCCGCCTTTACTATTGGCGGACTTAATTTTTTATTTTTCCTCAACAGCTTGGGTGTCTTCACCTGGTGATTTGGCTTCTTCCCCAGTTTCTTCCCCAGTTTCTTCGGTTGGGGTGGAAAAATCTGTTATATTGTTGGCAAGCAGTTGATTATACCATACTGATAGCTTACGCATGTGTGAAACATAAAATCTGTCGCGGTCGTAATCTGGAACAACCATTTCAAAAAAATCTTTAAGCGTGGCATCGCTTGCTTTGGCATCGGGAGCCGGCTGATCAGCATTTTTTTCTTGAATTAGCCTGAAAACTTCACGTAATGGCATTTCTTCCCCAGTGGTAAAAATACTTATTTCGCCCAACGAACTAATTTTGTCGCTGGCAAATGCCTGTATGCGCTTATGGTCAACAAGCGACTCGATTATAACCCCAGTTTTTGTTTGTGCAATTGTTTTAAATAGCCCGGGCTTGCCCGAAACTGATAAAATCTCTTTCAAATCCATAATTTCCTATTAATTTTTATGCAAAATTACTAAAAACAATCTGTACATTACATTTTGTTTTTCCCTTGAACAAAATTTAACAATTTTAAATGAAGTTGGTAGTAGGGGAGGACGTTCTTTTTAATCATCCATAGTTCACACGAGGCGCTTATCTATTTTCGCTAATCCAAGAATCTCAATGCTGAATTCAAGTTATAGAAGATGAGTCCACTCCGATAACCCTAAAAGAGAGAAAACCACGGAGCGATGTGCTGAGCTTGCCGAAGTAGCATAGAGGACACTGAGGTACACAGAATGTTGTTAATCAGTGATATATACTTAGTGAACTTAGCGAAGCAATATCACGAATTCCTTTAAAAACAAGCAATTATGAGTAAACTTAGAGACTTTGTGCCTTTGTGGCAAAAAAAACTTGTCGGAATGGACTCAAGATTGAAACTGTTTTTTTTGTTGCTTTTCGTTAAAACGCCTCACCAATAAACAAGTACACCGAAAAGAAGCCTTTGCTTGCAGCAAAATCAAGGGAAATATTTGTGTCGGAGTACTTATTAAACTTCATTCTTATGCCGGCTCCACCCGCAGGATGCCAATATTTAAACTGCTGTGTTTCATACTCTGAAGCTGAAGTTACACTTCCAAAAACAACACCGCCTATAAAGCCATTGTCACTAATCCCAAAGCGGTATTCGGAATCGAAATACATTAAGGCATTGCTTTTATACCTGTTTTGTTGAATGCCGCGCGATGCCTGTCCAGGTGAAGGTTCCCATCTTACCGAGGGTAAATCGAGATACGGGGCGGTGCCGGAAAGTACTGTCCAATAATAACCCCGAAATGCAAGGATATTATCCTTCCGGTTTCTGAAAACAGGAAAATATTTCCTGGTATCAAGGAACAAATATTGCCATTTTTCATCGCTGCCAAGGTAGGGGCTGTTAAAACGGAAAGTCAACGCTGCCATGAACCCTTGTTTAGGGTTTGCCGAATTGTGCCTGCTATCATAAAGCAATGGTATTAACAGACCTGATGATACAGTTTTTTCTTGAACGAGTGGTAAGATAGAAACTAAAGAATCTGATTCAGATTGATCTAAAGCAACATTGTAATGATAATCCAAAGCATAGCCCAGCCCTAAAGAAAAGTGAGTCCACAATTCTTTCATACTTTTTTGATGCACCCTGATTTGATCATAATCAACCAAGGTTTCATTTTCATTTGGGCTATCGCCACCCAAACCCCATGTATTCTGTGGATAGTTATGGATAAAATATTCACCTACAAAATTCCATGTGTTCTGTGGAAGCCAAACATACGATTGCACATCAAAACCATATTGTCCCCCAAATCCTAAATAGGGATAAAAATAGTAAGTGGAAACGTTGGTGTTTTTAGCATTGCCACCCATTAAAAACGATGCGTTAAAAGAGGTAAATGACGTTTTGCCCGAGGAAGTCGTTGTTGGGAAAAGGGTAAAACGGACTTTTTGGTTATCGCGTTTTTGGGTTGGGTTTTTTACTTTGAAAAATTTAACCAAATAATCTACCAAATCAATCTGGGCAGTTCCATTTATTTTTGATGTGCTTAATAGGCTATCAGCTTGTGGTTTCTGGTTTGAACTGTCAATAATTGTTTGGGCAGGCAACAAACTACCAATGCCAATCAGTATGAAAAACTGTAATATAAATGCTCTCAAGTACATCTGTTGTTTTGGAGTTATTTTTTGTCAGTTTGGAGTTTACGATATGTGGTATTCTGGGTTGAAATTAAATTAAATCAGTTTTCGTTTTTTGTTGGAATTTTGAAATACAAAGCTAAGTTTAATTCGCCATACTATGATGTGTTTTTAAGTTGGAATCAATCCTGTTGGAAGTTAGGCTTCTATGTTGACTTGAAATAGATATGTGCTTTTTTCTGCAAGTCAGGAGGGATTAGTTGTTACATTCTTACTTATGCAATACCCTTCAAAAACGAAAAACATATTCCGCCCGTTGGAATGTGAGTGTTTTGGCTAAGGGAGGATGCCTTTTTTAAATCCAAAACCATATTGTTTTGTGCTTTAGGCAAATAAAGGTTTGTTTTACAGAAAATTACTTGAAATGTGGTAAGGTTCACGCAAAAAAATACCGGCTTAATGACCGGTAGTTTTGAAGCAGTTGAAAATGAAATTACTTTTTCACATCAAATTCGCCGATAAGTGGAACCGAATCCATTATTTCGGTACGAATGGAATTTTCGATAAAACTTTCGAACATGGTGAATTGGGCTGCCCGTAAAGGGGAGAGTTCTTTTGATAATTTCTTGAATGTTTTCTTTTGTAAAGCTAAAAAGTCAGACTGGATTTTAAACGAATTGTCCATCAATTCTGCTGCTTTTTCGCCTGTAAGTTCAGCATAATTATCGGCATAAGCTGAAATGTTGGCTATACGTTTTTTGCCAATTTCTTTGCGGGCTGCTTCATATTGATCGTAAATAGCCCAAAAAGCGGTAGATTCATTAGCTGAGAGTTTCATGAAACTCTTTACCATTTCTTGTTTGCTCATACCAAAGGCACTCTGTACAAGGGCTATTTCATCTTTGTTCGATTGAGCTTTAGAGGCCAGGGTAAAAACTACGCAAATAGCCAGAATAATGATTTTTTTCATTGTAAATTTGTTTTGATTGTGAAGGATTTGATTATTTAATTTAGGACTACTTTTGAGTTGGTATAGCAGGTCCAATGTGAGGTAGCATTTCTGCCATCCTTACACGGGCAAGAGCATCAACATACATTTCAACATAATAAAACTGACCTGCAATAAGTGGTGAAAGTTCCTTAGTCATTGATTTGTAGGTTTTCTGCATAAGCTTTCCCGATTCATCGTTAATTTCAAAAGTGTTAGTAAGAATTTCATCTACTTTTTCAGGACTGAGGGATTTAAAATTATTGATGTATTGAAGTATGTTTTCAGCACGCCTTTCTGCAATTTCGCTGCGGAAAAGCTCATATTCTTCATACATTTTCCAGAATTTTTCGGAATCAGCACTGCTGATCTTCATCCGATCCGAAACAAGTTGTTTTTTTTCCATACCGAACATTCCCTGTAAGTACTTTAAATCTTCGGAGTTGGTTTGTGCTTTAGCTACCAGTGCGAAAACTGCACAAAAAATAATAAGGATGTTTTTTTTCATTGATGGTCTGGTTTCAGGGTTTACGATTTATTTAACAGCTAATGTTTCGCCTGCTTTTAAAGAGGTGCAAAGGTAAATATTACTTTTATAATTTAGATACTTATCTTTAAGTAAAAATAGTGCAAATGCCATTTTTTTAATCGGTTTTGTAAAACAAAAGAATAAAAGAGTTTAACTTTGCAGCAATTTCCACAGCAGGTTTAACCATGCCTGGTGGTGAAAGTCCTGTAATCAATAACCAATAAAACAGAACCTATGAGAATTATTAATGTGTTAAGTTTAATGGCATTGGCTTTATTGCTAACGCAATGTTACCCTGCAGGCCCTGAGTATGTTGACGAGTTAGACCTCGTGTACTCTAACTATGATGCTGCAACCGATTTTACTGCTAAAAAAACTTATGCAATTCCTGACCAGATCATGAAAATTGATGATGACTTGGTTTCGGGTGGCGGGCCTAATTTTGTTAATCCAATTTATGCAACTTCAATGTTAGATAGGATTAATCAGAATATGACAAACAATGGTTGGGTTAAGGTAAATAAAGATCAAAACCCCGATGTGTTGCTTGCTCCTGTTGCCTATGAGCTAACAACAACTTATTATTATGGCGGAGGCTACTGGGATTGGTGGTATGGTGGATGGTATGGTTGGTATTATCCGTATCCTGTTACCACTACTTATTCAACCGGAAGTTTAATCGTTACTATGTTGGATCCTAATAATTTAAGCCCTGACGACAAAATGCGTGCTGTTTGGGGCTTTGTTGTTAACGGCTTGCTCGAAGGCAGTACTGCCGAGTTCAACGCACGTTATGCAAAAGGGATAAACCAGGCGTTTACCCAATCACCTTATTTAAAAATTAAATAATTTTAGGAAACATGAAAAAGTTTATAATTTTCACACTCTTACTTGCTATTGGAACATTTGTAGTTCCTACTGCTTCAGCCCAAAGTTTTACCTCTGTTCAATATAGTATGGGGATACCTACAGGTGGACTAAAGACACATGTTGACAAAATAAGCTGGCGTGGGTTTACATTTGAGTACCAAAAAGAAGTTGCCCCTTCAGTTTCGGTTGGTGTAAACTTTGCATGGAGTACATTTTACGAAAGAAAAGATTATGACAGTTACACCAGGGATAATGCCACTTTAAGCGGTGTGCAGTATCGGTATGATAACTTGTTCCCAATGCTTGTAAATGCCCATTATACTATTGGAACTGGCACTGTAGTTCCTTATGTTGGACTTGGAATTGGTACCATGTACGATTTACGGAATACTGACATGGGGCTTTGGACGGTTGAAGAGGATAACTGGCATTTCCTGATGACCCCAGAGGCAGGTTTTATTTTTGATGTTGCCCCTGATGTAAGTTTGAAGCTTAATGCCAAATACGATTATGCATTCAAAATAAAAGATGCTGACGCTTTTGGAAATCTGAACATTAACTTTGGGTTTGTTTTTAATAGCTGGTAGGACCAAATATTTTTGGAGGGATTAGCGAATCCATACGTCCTTTCCAAAACCAATACTTAATTTTGAAGAAGCACTTTCATTTATTTGGAAGTGCTTTTTTTATTTGTGGTTCAATAGAATTTCCTGTTCATTAAATTTCAAATTACCCAATCAGCTATATCAACAAAAGCATATTATTCCGCCAAAACGACATATTGTATTTAAAAATATTGACAAAATGGCGCATTATTCTGATGTTTCCCCATTGGCGCATTTATTGAATACCGTTACTAAAATAAAAACTACTCAAAATGAACTTCAACAATTATACGATCAAAGCCCAGGAAGCGGTTCAACAGGCACAAAAAATAGCAACATCCAACCAGAACCAGTCTATCGAAAATGCCCATTTAATAAAAGGCATTATGGCAGCCGACGATAATGTACTTGGTTTTCTATCCAGTAAACTTGGCATGGATTTCAAAGCATTCGAAAAAGGGATCGACTCAATTATTGCCTCATTCCCAAAGGTTCAGGGCGGTGAGCAATATTTATCGAATGATGCTTCCAAAGCTTTACAAAAAGCAGAATCGCTGATGAAAGATTTTGGCGATGATTTTATTACCATCGAACTGATGGGGCTTGGAGTACTCATGTCAAACGATGTGGTTTCTAAACTCATGAAACAAATGGGAGCGAACGAAAAGGACATGAAGGCTGCCATTAATGAACTTCGCAAAGGATCATCGGCCACAAGTGCTTCTGCCGAGGATACATACCACGCACTAAATAAATATGCCCGAAACCTAAACGACCTGGCACGAAAAGGCAAACTCGACCCGGTAATAGGCCGCGATGAAGAAATAAGGCGTGTGCTGCAAATACTGACCCGCCGAACCAAAAACAATCCTATTCTGATTGGCGAGCCAGGCGTTGGCAAAACGGCAATTGCCGAAGGAATTGCACACAGGATTATTGGAGGCGATGTTCCGGATAACCTTAAAAACAAACTGATTTTCTCCCTCGATATGGGTTCACTCATAGCAGGGGCAAAATACAAAGGCGAATTTGAAGAAAGGCTCAAAAGCGTGGTAAAGGAAGTAATGGCTTCGGAAGGCGATGTTGTACTTTTTATTGATGAAATTCACACACTTGTTGGGGCTGGAGCCTCCGAAGGTGCCATGGATGCCGCCAATATACTTAAACCTGCACTAAGCCGTGGTGAGCTACATGTAATTGGGGCAACCACATTAAACGAATACCAAAAATACTTTGAAAAGGATAAGGCCCTGGAACGCCGATTTCAGGTAGTATTGGTTAACGAACCTGATACGCTTGATGCTATTTCCATACTTCGGGGACTAAAAGTACGCTACGAAACCCACCATCAGGTACGGATAAAAGACGAAGCTATTATCGCTGCCGTCGAATTGTCGCAGCGATATATTACGGATAGGTTCCTGCCCGACAAAGCAATTGACCTTATTGACGAAGCTGCCGCAAAGCTTAGGCTCGAAATCAATTCAGTGCCTGAAGAATTGGACGAAAAAGAACGTAAAATCAGGCAGTTGGAGATAGAACGTGAGGCCATAAAACGTGAAAAGGACGAGGTTAAGCTAAAACAACTTAACGAGGAAATTGTCAATCTCGACGAAGTACGCAAAACATTAAAATCAAAATGGGAGGCTGAACGGAATTTGGTTAATGGCATACAGCAACAAAAAAAGAACATTGAAAAATACAAATTTGAAGCTGAGCAAGCCGAGCGGGATGGCAATTATGGTTTGGTAGCCGAGCTGCGCTACGGAAAAACTCAAGAGGCTGTTGCAAAACTCGAAGACTTTAAAAAAGAACTAAACCTGTTACAGATAAAATCGGCCCTTGTAAAAGAGGAAATTGGCTCAGAAGAAATAGCCGAAGTTGTTGCCCGTTGGACAGGCATACCTGTAAAACGGATGTTGCAAAGCGAACGCGAAAAATTGTTGCACCTTGAAGACGAACTTCACAAACGCGTTATTGGTCAGGATGAAGCTATCCAAGCCATTTCGGATGCAATACGCAGGAGTAGGGCTGGGTTACAAGATGCAAAACGCCCCATGGGTTCCTTTATTTTTCTGGGAACAACCGGGGTTGGAAAAACCGAGCTGGCAAAAGCTTTGGCCGATTATCTGTTCAACGACGAAAATGCGCTGGTGCGGATTGATATGAGCGAATATCAGGAACGTCATTCGGTTTCGCGGCTGGTTGGAGCGCCTCCGGGATATGTTGGGTATGATGAAGGAGGACAGTTGACCGAAAAAGTGCGTCGCAAACCATATTCGGTTGTCCTTTTCGATGAAATGGAAAAAGCCCATCCCGATGTGTTCAATATCCTTTTGCAGGTGCTGGATGATGGCCGTTTGACCGACAATAAAGGCCGGACCGCGGATTTTAGGAATACCATCATTATCATGACCTCCAATATAGGCTCGATGCTTATTCAGGACAAACTGAAATCTATAACTGAGTCAAACCGTGAGATAATATTGGACCAAACCAGGGAAGAGGTTTTTGATTTGCTGAAAAAGACCATCAGGCCGGAATTCCTCAACCGTATTGACGAAGTAATTATGTTTACCCCTTTAACAGAGAAAGAAATTGTAAAAATTGTTAGGTTGCAATTGAAGAAAATCAAGGAAATGTTACAAGCTAATGATATCCATCTCGAAGTAAATGAAGAGGCTATACAACTACTTGCAGCCGAAGGGTACGATCCACAATATGGTGCAAGACCACTGAAAAGGGTTTTGCAACGCGAAATTCTGAACAAACTGTCAAAAATGATATTGGCAGACGAGATTCAAAAGGATAAGAAAATTGAAATAGGATGCAGTAATAATCAATTGGTATTCAATAACAAGTAGCTTTTTCATACTGAGCTTGAAAGCTAATAGACATATTTTTGGATTAGATAAACCTGGAACCTGTCAACTATCTTTTTAATATTGAAATAGTTGGCATAAAAACAAAAGCACCCTGATTTCAAGGTGCTTTTGTTTTTTATACAGTATATAGTAGCTAAATCCTGTTCATTCTAATGCAAATGATGGTGGATACTTTCGTCGAGGTATGGATGGTTTTTAGCGATGATCGGAGCTTTGGCAAGTGCTTTACTGAAAGCGAAAAGGAACAAACCTGCCAATCCGGCAAAAACACCAATTTCAATAATTCCGATTGATGGCGATTTGATGAAATCTGGCATCACTTGTTCGTAAATATCGGTATATAAACCTACAAGCAGGAGTATGCAGATGAAATAAACAAAGTTGATGTTTTTATCGAGTTTCTGTGGCAATAAACCAATGAATGGGATAAACCAATTGATTGCAAAGTTTGCAATAAAAAAGATGTACCAGCCATTATCCCAACGTTTTGCGTAATAAATAGTTTCTTCTGGTATGTTTCCGAACCAGATAAGGGCAAACTGCGAAAAATACAAGTAACCCCAAATGATACTCAATCCGAACATATACCTTGAGAAATCGAGTAAATGGTATTCATTCAAATCCTTAAAATAACCCTTTTTGTGCAGAACTATTACAATTAAACCCACCAATGAAGTGCCGTGGTAAAAAGCAGCGGCAAAATTTTTGAAAGCAAAAATGGTACTGAACCAGTGTGCATCAATCGACATGATCCAATCGAAAGAAGCCATTGAAAAGCTAAGTGCAAGAACAAAGATAAACACCTTGGACCAAAATTCCATTTTTTCGAACATGGCTGTACCCCCAATTTGGTCTTCCTGTAATGAAAGCTTACGCAGATAGCGGGTCAAAATAATCCAGGCGGCAAAAAATATAACAACCCTTATCATAAAGAAAGGGATGTTCAAATAGGGCGATTTGTGTGCAAGCAATTCATCATTGGCCACCAAATCAGGGTGCGACCAATGGTAAATATCATGCAACCCAAAAAACATAACCAGCATTATAATGGCAGCATAAGGGATATAAGCCATTAATGCTTCTGGAACCCTCCTGAACATTGCCGACCAACCCGATTGTGTTATGTACTGAAGGCTGAAAAAGAATGATGCCCCAAGTGCCAATGAGAGGAAATAATAATTATTCATCAGCAGGTTGGCCCAGGTGCGATGGGTATCGGTAAGGAAACCATATCCCAACCCAATCACTCCAAGGCCCATCAGCCCATAGGTTATATAATTAAATTTCTTCGAAAAAATAACTTTGGTATCCATACAGGTGGAGCTTATTTAATGTTCTTTTGAAGTGTGTTTTTAACATAAAGGGAAATTTTCCAGCGGTCGTCAGGATTGATTTGAGGGCCGTGGGATCCCATGGTATTAAAACCAGCGGTTATCACGTGATATACTTCACCAATGGGTGCTGCCAGCATTCGTTCGGAAATCAACGAAGCAGGCTGCATGGTAAATTTGCCGCTTGTATAAAGATGCCCATCGCCTTTACCTGTGGTTCCATGACAGTTTTGGCAAAAAATAGTAAACATTTCCTTGCCACGCACCAAATTAGTGTCGCTAACTTCTAATTTGCAAACCAACTCTTTTCCAGCCTGTAAACGTCCTTCGGGTGTGGCCGGATATTGATAAGGGATCATTTCTCGTGGAATGGATCCTAAAACTGGCAACTGCATGGTTATGCCATCGTTCGTCCCTTTTGATGGGGCATAAGTTTCGTATGCCAGGGAATGTGCCATATCCGGAAAGTATTCGTATCCTTTTTGAATACGTGTACGGTCGCAGGAAACAAACACTAATGCCGAAAGAACAAAAACGGATGTCAGTCGGATTGGGGCTTTACTGATGTAACCCATAGTACTGTTTTTTTTTCTTAACATTTTTAGACTTCCTTTTCGTAAACTTCTGATGCACCATTGGCTTTTAAAGCTGCCGAAATAGCTTCAAATCCGGCTCCTGCTGTTTTTTTGTCAAAAAGGATTATAAATTTATCATCGGTTGACCGTTCATCAGGTAGGATGAATTTTTTTCCAGGATAAATTTTAGCCCTTACTGAAAACGTAAACAAGCTAAGTATGGTAATCGAAAGGATGGTAAGCACAAGTGTGATGATGATAAATGATGGAAAGGCATTAGTTGGCTTGCCGCCGTAATTTATGGGCCAGTCAATCACTGAAGTATAGTACAAAAAGGATAAAACCCCTACCACTGCCGCAAAACCGTAAATAAAGGCTGCGGTGGTAAACCTCGATTTCCTGCCCAATGCATCTATTGCCTCCATAACAGGGTAAGGAGTGTAGATTTCATCAATGGTGATGTTTTTACTATTTGCGCTTTCAATCCCTGCAAGCAAATCGCTTTTACTGTCGAAAACACCTATTATATGTGTAGTATTCATGGTAGATCCCGTATTTTTAATGTTTTTCCGAAATTTCGGTAGGTTTCAGCACACTCTTTACCTCGCTGATGGCAATCATTGGAATAAAGCGGAAGAAGAATAGTACACCGATAGTGAAAATCCCGATTGTACCAATGTAAATTCCAATCTCGACCCAAGTTGGTGAATAGCTTGTCCAGGATGATGGCAGGTAATCTTTTGAAAGGGACGTAACAACAATGTTGAAACGCTCGTACCACATACCCAGATTGATGATGAGGGAAATAATGAACAAAGCAGTGATATTGCTCCTCACTTTCTTCGACCACATTACCTGAGGGATAACTGCATTACAGATAACCATTGCCCAAAACATAAACGAATACTCACCTGTAAGCCGGTTATGGAAAAAAGTAAACATTTCGTAAGGGTTACCGCTATACCAAGCCATGAAAACTTCGGTGGTATAGGCAGTTCCCATAATAAGCGAAATAAAGACCAGGATTTTGGCAATAGCGTTCAGGTGCGAATCGGTAACATAATCTTCAAGATGGTAATACTTACGGATTACAATCATAAGGGTCATTACCATGGCAAAACCTGAAAAAATTGCACCAACAACAAAGTAAGGAGGGAATAAAGTGGTGTGCCATCCGGGTATAACCGAACTGGCAAAGTCGGTCGATACAATGGAGTGGACAGATACAACAAGCACTGCCGCAATTCCGCCTAATACATAACTTAATCCTTCGTAGCGTAGCCATTCTTTGGTTGAACCGGTCCAGCCGAAAGCAAGCATGCCATAAATAGCTTTTTTTGCTTTGGTTTTTGCTTTGTCGCGGATAGATGCAAAATCAGGAACCATACCAAAATACCAGAATGAGGCAGATATTAACAAGTAAGCACTGATTGCAATAAAATCCCAGAAAAGTGGTGAATTAAAGTTAACCCATAAAGGCCCACGTGTATTCGGGTATGGGAAAATGTAAAAAGCCAACCAAACGCGCCCCATGTGGATTGCAGGGAATATAGCTGCGCACATTACAGCAAATACGGTCATAGCCTCAGCCGCCCTATTTATTGAAGTCCGCCATTTTTGACGAAGGATAAGCAGGAATATTGAGAACGCCGTCCCCGCATGGCCTATACCTATCCACCAAACAAAATTGATGATTTCCCAGCCCCAGGCAACTGAGTTGTTCACCGCCCAGGTGCCCAATCCATAACGGACCGTGTAATACAAGGAAAAGATGCCAATACTGGCCAATGTTATGCTTACAGCCATTGCAACCTTCCACCAACCTGGTGTTTTGTTGTCAATTGGTGCAATAATGTCCCTGGTTATCTGGCCGTAATCCTTATTGCCCAAAATCAGTGGACCCCGTACTTCAGCTTTATACATATTTTATAAGGTATTGCATGTTAATGTTCTATGCTATTTCTCGGATTATTCTCGATGCTTCCCAAAAAGCATTATGCTTCTTTATTGCTTTCCTTTTCCCTATTACGGACTTTGGTAAGATAGCCAACCGATGGAAGGGTATGAATCTCCTCAATCAGGTTATAATTTCTTTGATCGGCAAATAAATCCATTAATTTGCCTTGCTTGTCGTTTGTGTCTCCAAAAATAATCGCTCCTGCCGGACAAGCCTGCATACAAGCAGTTTGAATTTCACCATCTGCAAGCGGACGGTTTTCAAGTTTGGCTTGAAGTTTTTTCTCCTGTATACGTTGAACACAGAACGAACACTTTTCGACCACACCGCGCTCACGGACAGTTACATCGGGGTTGAGTACCATACGGCCCATATCGCTGTTCATGTTATAATCGAAAGCATCGTTGGTTGAATACCGGAACCAGTTGAACCTGCGGACTTTATATGGGCAATTGTTGATGCAGTATTTTGTCCCGATACAACGGTTGTAAGCCATTTGGTTCAAGCCTTCGCTACTGTGGTTGGTGGCCGAAACCGGGCAAACGTTTTCGCAGGGTGCATTGTCGCATTGCTGGCACATAACAGGTTGGAAATAAACAGAAGGATTGGCCGAATCTTCCGAATAATATCTGTCCATACGAATCCAATGCATAATCCTTGTAGTGGCAACCTGCTCTTTGCCAACAACCGGAACATTATTTTCGGCCTGACATCCTATTACACATGCGCTGCAACCTGTACAGGCATTCAAGTCGATAGACATTCCCCAATGATGCCCATCGAATACGATTTCTTTATAAAGTGAAATATTATGTTTTTCAGCTTCTTCGTGCATTTCATTGCCTGCATTTGGCTTTTCGTTCCATTCGGCAAGGGTGGTTTCGCGAACAATATCGCGGCCTTCCATCGAATGATACATTTGAGTGGAAGCAAGGTTGTACTTATTGCCTGTTTTAACAACTGAAGGAACAATCAGGGATTCTTTGCGGTTGTTGCCTTCCATTTTCATAAAAGGAAAAACATTAACCCCAACACCATCGGCAACTTTGCCTGCTTTAGTGCGTCCGTAACCGTAAGCAATTGATATAGTGCCATCTGCTTGGCCTGGTTGAATAAATGCAACTAGTTCAAAGTCGTTACCGAATTTCAGCAAATCCCCTGTTACCACACCCAGTTTTTCGGCCATTTTGGGGGAAATAGCAGCGAAATTATCCCAGCAAACTTTCGAGATAGGATCGGGCATTTCCATCATCCATGGATTGTTGGTATGCAAACCGTTCCCCAGGGCGATAGTTTCGTAAAATGCAAGTTCAGTTTCAGAAGTTACAACCGTACCACACTTTTGTGCCGCGTTAGCAAGGGCTTGGTTTATAAATGCAGGTTGATTTACTGGATTTGGTAATTCGAAAACTCCTTTTTGTAAGGTGTAATTCCAAAAATCAAGTGAGGTATACTCAGTTTGTTTGTTGCTGAAATTCTGCTGCCAATATTGTTTTAAGTAAGCATTGTATTGAATTGTGCTGCCACTCCATTTCAGCAAGCTGTCTTGTGCCTGCCTCGTCCAATAAATATTCCTGATGGTTGGTTGTTGAAGGCTGAACAAACCTTCCTTAGGTTCGGCATCGTTCCACGATTCCAGAAAATGGTGATCAGGGGCAACAACGGTACAAATGGCAGAAGTTTCATCCTTTGCATTTGCAAGACTAACAGAGATATCAGCTTTTTTAAGACCTTCAATTAGTAATTTCGAGTCGGTATAATTATAAACGGGATTAACATTATAAAAAATAACCACCCCGGTTTTGCCTTCATTCAGTTCTTTTACAAAAGTGGCCATTTCCTGATCAATTCCTTTGCGGATATTGAGGGATGCTGAGAAATCAATAGTGCTGCCATAGTTTTGCAGCATTTGGTTTATGGCATTAACAACCACTTGTATGGCTGTATCGTTTATTCCACAAACCACGATTGATTTTCCTTTTGCAGCAAGCAGTTTTTCGGCAAGTTTGGTTATGTTAACTGCCGAAGTTGGAGCATTGTAGGTAGTTCCACCTGATGCTTTTGCAATTTCGTTATAAAGGCTTAAAATTACATTTGCTTGCTGGCTTGGTTTTATCGGGAAACGGTAATCGGCATTGGCACCGGTAAGCGACATACCAGATTCAAAAACAGTAAGTTGCGAAATTGAGCGTTTTTCAGCATTTAATTTGCGGCTTGCAGCAAATCGGCGGGTAAATTCAACTGGCATCAGCCATGTCCCCAAAAAATCAGCCCCAAAACTTACAATAACATCTGCTTTATCGAAATGATAATCAGGTATAGTTTGAGAATTGAAAGTCAGGTTGTTGGCTTCCAGCAATGCAGATGATGATACTGCATCGTAAGTAACATGCTTTGCTGTCGGGAATTTTACTTTAAAATCATTGATTACCGATAGGGTAGAAGGGCTTATGATGGTAGAAGTTACCAAAGCAATGCCTTTGCCCGAAGTGGCTGCACCAGCAAGTTTGGTCGAAACTTCAGCATCAAGGGCATTCCAGGTTGTTGCTTTCCCTCCCATCAATGGGGCTTTAATTCGGGCACCATCATCGTACAAGCTTAAAACCGAACCTTGTACCCTTGCACTTGTTGCGCCTTTACTAATTGAGGATAATTCGTTGCCTTCAATTTTTATTGGACGGCCATCACGTACTTTTACCAAAATGCCATTATAATCCTGCCCGTCAAAATAGGTTGAAGCATAATGGTTGGCCATTCCAGGCGTAACTTCCTCTGGTTTGTTTAAATATGGTATGGCTGAGTTAATCGGGTTTTGACAACTAGTGGCAATAGCTGCTGTGGCAAAACTGAAACCGCAGAATTTTAAGAAATTACGCCGCGACGATGGTTTACTGTCAATTTCTTCATCAATAAGGTCGAGAAGCGAACGTGATGAATCCACATCTTTTTGGCCAGGATTGGTAACAGGCAAGTTTGCTTGCTCTTCGAGGCTTTTCCAATATTTCTTTTCCATTTATATAGTATGGTATAAAAGGTTCTGTTTATTTGTTTTTAATACGGATGTTCGACAAACCCCAAATTTTAATAATGGCATTTGCTGCAATCAATACCACCCAAACGCTCGGCGGTAATTTTTTTACCAGCTTTTGCCTCATCGTGGATGGCTTTGAACGATTCGTAATATTTGTTGGTATTCAATTGTATTTCGGTTTGGCGGTGGCAATTTACACACCAGCCCATCGAAAGATCAGAAAATTGTTTTATCAAATCCATGTTTTCGACCGCCCCGTGACAATCCTGACATTTAACTTTACCGGCACCAACATGCTGTGCATGGCTGAAAAAAGCATGGTCGGGGAGTTTGTGAACGCGAACCCATTCAATTGGTTTGCCTGATTCCACAGCCCTGTATATTTTATTGATTTCGAATTTACCTGAACGCATACCCGCTTTTACAACTTTATGGCAGTTCATGCAAAGGTTAGCTGATGGGAAACCGGCTGATTTGCTGTAACTTGCAATGGAATGGCAATATTGGCAATCTATTTTATTTTGTCCGGCATGAACTTTATGGGAGAATTTGATAGGTTGATCAGGCATATAATCCTTCGTGCGGCCTAAATTTATACCTTCCTGTATAGCTAAAGTTCCGTGAACTCCCAAGCCAATAATTAGTATAAAAACATGAATGATGCGATACTTTACTTTCCTGAACCAGATTAAATCAGCCAATGCCCAAGCCATTAACAAACCCAAGAACAAGAACAAAAGCAGGCGTGCAGGAAACGTTTTTTCCCAAACCATGCCTTTTTTCCCAACATCCGAAAGGAACGCCGAGATATCATAGATTTCTTTATCAGATAGTTGCAAACCTTTGTGTACTTCAGCCATTTTTGTGGAAGTTGGCTCGCTTAAAACCTGATACAAGTTGATCCCATTCGGTTCTTGCCATGCTTGAGCTAAATCAACAGCCGAAGGATTGAAGTTTAAGGAGTCGGTGGCAATGAGCGCATGACAAGAAACACAGTTGAGCGTTGTCCCTTTTTCAAATGGTATAACTCCAGAGAATAACCTTTCGCCGCGTAAAATCTCATCACGCCAAAAACCATCTTTCTTTGTAATATCAACCGATACCTTTTTTGCTTCGGCAGGTTTATAGGTTTCAATGTAGGTAATCAATTGGTCCAGATCAGCATCTGCAAGGAATTTGTGATCCGGCATTGGGATTTTGCCATTTTCGTTAAATACCTGTACTGCTGTTTTATCCCCGGCTTTCACCATTTCGGTTGATGAAGAAATGAATTTTTTAATCCATTTTTTATCACGCCTTTCGGTTATTCCTTTAAGCCCAGGGCCAACCAGCTTTTCCTCGGTGAGTTTATGGCAGATTGAGCAATTCTTATCGAAAATCTCTTTACCCTTGTTTTGTGCTTGCGAAACCGAACTGAATAGAAAGCTGGCCATAATAAGGATCAATGGCGCTGTCAGTTTTAATGTTATCAGTTTCTGTTTGTTGGATGCTTGTAGATGCATACGTGTTTACTGATTAATAAGGTATATTAATGGACAAACCGGTTACAAGAGCTAAATTATATCCGAATTGCGATTATGATCTATAATTCTGTGAAGTGGTTTCCTAATCAAAAGCAAGAAGTTTTCGATCTAAAAAGCATCACTCCACAACTCAGCGAATTTAGATAAATAGCCATACCCAACAACATTTTTTTTTAGGATTTTTTAACAAAACCGTAATTTAGAATTAGTCCAAATAACAAGCAATTTTAATTATTGGAATTAATGCACAGAATTACAAATGAATACAAATAGATTTGTTAATCTAAATAATATTTGAGGTAAACAGATTTAGGTATAGTAATGCTTGATTAATCTGTGTCAATAATGCCAAATTATTTAATATTGTCAAATTAATAGGTGGCTAATGTTTGAGTTTTATACCTTATTCGGGTTTGAAACAGGATTTAACACTATTTATTAAAACTAAAACATAAGATGTGTTTGTAAAAGAAAATGACCTGTTTCAAGTGTTATTATTTGATTTTTCCGGCTCGCAAGCAATGCGCCAGATTTATTTATACTATCATCTTCGGTTGGTGGTTTATTGTATCAAGGCTGCTTTATGTGCTTTTAAATTAGGACTCCTTGTATTCACTTTCGATAGTTTGCTGGCAAAAACTGAAGGGCCTTCCGAAAAGGGTAAATCATGTAATTCACATTATTGTTTAAAAATATTCAGGTTGTGAATAAATTATACCATTTCCGACTTACTTTTGTAAGAAAATATTCAGGCCAATTTTCTCTACGACAAAGAAACCATCTGGATAAGTTGGATTACATATTTTGAATTTTCGTAACTAATCAGTTCCGGATTTCTATGTTGTTAACAATTTGTCCTGCCTTATCAACAGTTTGTCGGTAAGTGTGTTGTAACAATTTGAAAAAACACCGGTTGCTAACAAAAAATGCTTG
>CAJAXK010000162.1 GCA_903946925.1 uncultured Bacteroidales bacterium
ATTACATATTTCCCATCTGCCTGAAGCAAAAGGTTGTCGTTAAAAGCCTTGTCCGGGCCATCAAAGAAGTAGTTTATTGTATTAGTTGAAAAGGAAATCGGGAGTTTACTCCAGGTTTCAACATGATTCCTGTGTTTAACAGCAATATAGTAAGGATTTCCGCTAACAACAGCCGGGATCTCAACACTTGCTTCCCCATTCGTATGCACAATCGCCTTGATTGACTGATCCGGAGCTGCATTGCTCAGGTTTGCAGGTGACCAGAGATTTACAGTGATAGTATCGGTTTCCGTTGGCAGGGTGCTGAGTGCCAAATCGTATAAACTCGCTCTCATAGAACTGTTACCTGTATAGAACCCTTCTAATAAAAGTTGAAGGTTTAAAGTTATCGAGGGAGGACATACCGGATTCCCTGCAATTATATCCACAAGGCTATCGCAATCATTATCAAGTCCATCGCAAATTTCTGGTGCACCAGGGTAAACAGTATTATGTGTGTCATCGCAATCGGTATTATTCAGTACAGAGCCTGTGGGCTGGCTGCAGACAACTTGCGATATCGCCGGGTTGCCAAATCCATCACCATCGGAATCGGCATAGTAGGTTTTTGACAATGGTTTCAAGTTATATTGTTGAAGAACCTGTGATGCAGACAATGCTATATTGAATACTTTCAATTCGTCAATTAGTCCATTGAAGTACCCGCATTCGCTACATTGAGCATTGTAGCCAATAGCTGCAAATCCAGAAGCGTAGCCATAACCTGCATTAACTGAAGCTGCCAATATTCCATTCTTATAAATCCTTTGGGTAGTGCCATCAAACGTGAATGTGATATGGAACCAGGTATTTGGAATCAGGGTCACTCCTGTATTCCAATTTATCACCCCCCAGGTTATTACATAGACTGTATTATTAAGTACAAACAATCCATATCCATTGGAAGTGCCTTTTTTAAACCAATTTAAATTTGCAGAACTGGCGTTGTAATTTATCCAGACAGAAACACTTACAGACCCTGAAGCGGGAGTATTTGTATTGGCAGATATATCAATAAAACCATTAACGGCATTGAAATTACAACTGTTGCCAGCAATTCCAAACCTGTTGTTAGCGGGTGTAACGCCTCCATTAATGGTGCCATTAACTGATCCAACAGTGTCTGCTGCATTTCCATTCAGGCGATAATAGGCTACCAATCCCGGAGTAAATTCATTCATCTCTACCGTATCAAGTAAACCATCACAATCATTATCAATACCATCGCATATTTCTGTTGCACCGGGATATGCAGCAGCACTGTTATCATTACAATCGGTATTGTTCAAAACATAGCCATTGGGCTGGCTGCAGTCAACAAGTGAAACAACCGGATCACCAAAGCCATCGCCATCGGCATCAGCGTAATAGGTTTGTGACAACGAAATGAATTCTGAATACCTCGCCTGCACATAAAATCTTTTATAAACACCTACGCATGGGTCGCCGAAAATCTGATAGTTCTGTGTCAAGGTTACACTATTTTGGCCAATAACAAGCGACTCTACAATAGCCATTGTGCTTGTTGCGTGGCAACTGCCCAAAGTGAAATTACCGCAAGTGCCATCCGGGGTCCCATAACTGGCAAAATCAACCGATGTAAATACTTTGCCGGGAGGCGCCGTTAAGGTAAAGGACTGGCCTTCACTGTAAGCCATACCGCAAACAAAACTACCAATATTAATGGCATCTGTATTACCATCACAATCGTTGTCAACGCCATCGCAAACCTCAGTTGCACCAGGGTTAACGGCTGAATTGGTATCATCGCAATCAGTAGAGTCAACAGTATATCCCGGAGGGGCTGCAGCTAAAAAGGAATGGATTGTATCAGACAAATTCCCATAACTGTCGTTATCTGCATCCCTGTAATACACAAATTCGAAGAATTTTACCAGGCTTACTTTATTTGCAGCATATTGTACCGACCAGCTTGTTGGCAGGTTTACCTGGCTGAAAGTCCCGCTTACTGCCCCGGCTGTAATGATGTCAATGGAGGTGAGGCTTTGTGGATTGAAACCGTTGATCTCCGTTGCATTCAGCGTGCCGCTTAAGGTTGCTGTGCCTGTTACCGACAGCCTGTCGTATTCGGTTCCGGGAGTGGTTCCACCTATTTCGATATTCAATGCCGCATCGCCTTGAGTATAGTTACCAGCTACCATGAGTATTCCGGGACTTGAGCCGGGTTCAACAGTGGAGGTATTGTTCAATACCATACTGCTGCTGAACGTGCCCGTGCCCTTTAATACTTTGGCTGGTGTGGTGATAAAATTGAATGGTGCGGTGATATTGCCGTTGTTGTTGATCAGGCTGCCATCGAATGTAATGGTACCGGTAGAGCGAAGCAACGAATTGGCAGAAACATTGATTTCACCGCCTACCGTAAAAGCACCGAGTTCCATGATGTTCCTCAATACATTGATCGTACCATAATTGGTAAAACTTGCAGGATGCATCTTGAATACTCTTTCTCCAAATGCAACATCTCCTATATTGCAATTAATAACACCTGTTGCATTGTTGATAAAACTTCCATTATTCATAGCTACATAATAAATTCCTCCACTACCAGTCACATTAAAAGTTTTGTTATTGGTGATACTCCCACCAGTTAGATCGATAGTAGGGCCGCTACAACAGCCACCATAATAAGCACTCACTTCCACGGTGCCATTATTGGTAAATGCTGTATTCATAGCACCCAGGTCGGATTTGCCGGCGCCATAATGGAATACACTGGTATCGGTATTGGAAATGGGCCCGCCGGTAATCTGTCCATAACTGAATACCATATCATCTTTAAGGAGCTTCGTTGCAGCCCCACCTAAAATACCCGATGACATGTGCACATAATTGAGCGACACATTGGAAGTGTTGAAATAAACATTGGCAGGATAATAGGTTTGTCCAATGGAAGTTGCACCAACATCGTAAAATGTGGTATTGACCTGATGGTTGCCTTCAAAGAAATAAATTGTACCGGCACCATTGACTACTGAAGTGGGAGCAAATGTGGTAGTTGTGGATGGTAAACCAAATTTAACCTGTGCCCCGGCTGCTGCCGTTATCGTACCGTTAATCACAGGATCGGTGGTAGGAAAGATATTCAGTGATTTACCATTTGCAAGAATGAGTCCGTTGTTGGTAAATATATTGTTCCGCAAATAGATCTCATTATCGCCCCAGGGAGAAACTGCTGTCGCATTATTAATGAGTGTGCCACCTGTATTGTTATTAAATACACCACCGCTCAATGTTTCATTATAGATACCGCCTCCACCGGTTGGGTGGAAAATGAACTGTCCGTTGTTTTCGATTGTGCCATTGGTCATGGTCAATACCGGGCCAGCGCAACAACCGCCATAAGCAGTGAAAAGGTTGATTGTACCATTATTTACCAGTGTAGTGGCCAGTGTACCAAAAGTGGTTTGGCCAGCGCCAAAGTGGGCAGAGGCTGTATCATTAATTATCAGGTTACCGCCGCTTATCGTACCCGCCCACCAGATGAGACTACCCCCGATTTTTTTTATGGCCGGGCCTCCAAAATTTCCTGCATCTACATAAACAGTACCCGGAAAATTCAATTCAATCCCATTGCAATTTACTGTGGTACTGACTCTTGAATCATAATGGCCATAATACGTACTAAATATTTCATGAGTACCTGTCACATAATGCATGTTTCCGTCAATGATACAATCGGAAGCGTAAGTGAATATGCCATTGGTATTCAGTACAAACTTTTTGTTGTTGCCATTTGATTTGAACCTGCCTCGATGAGTTACGCCCTCTGTACTGTTGATGGTACAGATATATTCAGTATTAGGGTTGCCACCCAGGAAGAATTCTCCTTCGTTGGTAAAGCGATTCACTGTGAATGTAGTAGTGTATTCCATGTTCATGACACCATCTGTATGGTTATGAAACTCACCGTTCAATATATTCATCACGCTAATGCCTGGTGTGGCATATATAAAAAAGGAGCCGTGGTTATCAATTCTTCCTGTTGTTATGCCATCAGACAGGTTAATGAGTCCGCTTGGACAACAACCTTCGGTAGCGTGTGTAAAAAAGAAATTACCGTTGTTGACAAAGGGTACGGCTATGGAACCCACTCCATGTACATCAGCACGGCCCTGATTGTTTACAGTACCGTTACCGGATAAAATACCGCCATAGTTTATTGTGATGCCATCTCCTGAATTGTTAAGCAGGTCATCGCCGGGGCCATCCCGCAGGAAGAAGCGACTGTTGATGGTCAGGCTGCCTGTTCCTGTGATCATTATCTGGTCGCCATCGGTGATGCCAAGGCTTGTGACTGTGATATCGTGTGAGATGGTGATTGTCCCGGCATCTTCATTTGGTGTGCTATATTGTTGCCAGTTAAATCCATTAAATCTTTCCCAAGTAGAGATATAGCCCCAATCACCATCCTGTTTTGTGCGATAATCACCGGCTTCAGGTCCGTTTCGGACAACATCAACAGCAGTGGAAGATATCTGAAGTGTGCAAAAATCAGGTAAATTAACTGTTGAAAAACTACCAGATATGTTATTTCCGGTAATAATATGGTAAGTTCCATTGGGCAATAAGCTTGTTTGAGTAACATTCAATGTGCCGGAAAGTACTAACGCAGAACCGGAATTCCTTTCAAAGACATCGTATCCTGTACCTAAGCCTGAACCATTTAATTCAATTTCTAAAGTACTGTTTGATGAAAAAGGTTGACTCCCATTCATTTCAAAGATTCCTATCGGGTGTCCAATTTCTAATACCCCGTCATTGTTAAATGTGTTTAAGTTTATTGAGCCAACACTTCTAATAACTTTGCCAGGATGGTTGTTGAGTGTTACACCGCCAAAATTGGTGCTACTGGTTGTGAATTTCAAAAATGTACCGAAATTATTAATAACCGCCGTACCAGGGCTAGAAGCTGTGTTTAAGCTTGCATTGCTGTTATTAACTCCAATGTTAAATTCACCCAAATTATTAATCGTCTGAATTCCATTACCCCAATTTAAATTGCCCCCATTCCAATTAAGAATGCCATTATTAGTAATTGTTGAACCCAATCGGATGGTTTTTGGGCTTGATGTTGCAAAGTTGAGCTGCGCCCCAGTTGCAATCAAAATTTCACCAGGCCCGGAAATTGCACCACGGTTCAGGGTATATTGTCCCCGAATAGTGAGCAAACAGTTTACAAGAATGTTAACTTCATCTGCATTTTGAATAAATGTGATACCGACAGGCCAATCCTGGTTTGTTTTAATATTCAATTCCCCGCTATTAGCGATAAATTCGCCTGAGCCACTTAGTATCCCTCCTTGTTCCTGGTTAAATGTTGAGGACTGATGAGTAAACTTGCCGCCATTAAAAGAAAAATCACCTGAATTAATGATGCTGCAATCCATCAACAAAGTGCCGGAATTTAAGTTAACAGTTCCAATATTGTTAAAAAGTAATAGATGAGTCAATGAAGCATCACCTGCACTATTTTTGGAAATGGAACCATAGTTGTATATTATACAAGGATTTGTTCCAGCATCGTTATCGTTCCCCGAAATATTAAAATTACCATAATTATAAATAATTGTATTTGAACTACCAGAACCCCAGTTAACACTCCCATCTTGCCAGTCTATTGTTCCGTTATTGGTTAACACACCCTGAATTTGTTTCATAGCTGAGGTTGATAAATTGAGCAAGCCGGAAGCGCCAATTATTATACTTCCAGAGCTACCTTTAATGCCACTGTTCCAAATCATTGTGCCATTAATTGTTAAGGTCTTATCCACCATAACAGAAATCGTTGCCGTAGTTTCAGTTAGAGAAACTCCTACAGGGAAAATTTCATCGGTATTGAAAATTTGTGTTGCCTCATTAATAAAATTACCGTTGCCGCTAATGATTGATCCTGGATTATGACGAAATATTGCAGTGTTGGTTAATGAGCCGCCAGCAAAATCAATAGTTGATGCATTATTGAGAGCACTCTCGTTCCTGAATATACCAGAATTACATATTACAGTTCCCTCGTTATTGAATTCAATGATTTCTAATGTAAAAGTGCCTGTGCCATCTTTTATAAATATGCCATTATTATCAAATTTTTCATTATTTCCTGAAAAATTGTCTAAAACAGTATTATTGTTTGAATTGACAACGAATGTTCCATTGTTAACCACCATAGAGGTATTAAATGAAAAAGAACAACCTAAAGTTCCATCAAGAAAATTTATAATACCGTTATTTAGTAGCTGCACATTCAAAATCCCTCGTAACACAGCAGTGGTGATGCTCAATGAGCCGGTACTTTCGATTTTTGCTACTGCGAAATTAGTTGCATCAAGATTGCCGGCATTCCATATCCATTGACCACTTATGTTCAAATCATCAATTGCTCCACTTACCAGATTTAAATTCCCATTCTGGATTATTGTTCCACCAACATTTACAAAAATCTGGTTTGCGTTAGTGTTGCCATCAATAGTTATACTGTGTCCGCTTAAAATACTGATAGTGCCATCGGTATCATTTGGTGCAATTAAAGCGTTAACCCATTCTGTTCCATTGTACTTCTCCCACGAAGAAGGATCCGACCAAAGCCCCGATTGTTTGCTGCGGTAGTTTAAGTTAGCTGGCCCAAAATTCGTGTTTATTGTTACCTCGTCAAACGAAGTGCATTGGTCTCTTGTGATAGTCCATCGTAAAACGATTGAGCCTGCACCTATTCCGGTTACTGTTGTGATTGGTGATGTGGGCGATGTTATTGTTGCGGTACCGCTTATCAAAGTCCATAATCCTGTGCCCGGCGAGGCACTGTTTGCAGACATAGTTGTTGTTGTTGTGAAAACAATTTGATCAGGTCCGGCATTGGCAATTGGGACGGCAACACCTTCATCCGTTTGCCCATCGCAATTATCATCAATGCTGTTGCAAATTTCTGCAGCACCTGGATTTACATTTGCATTATTATCGTTGCAATCAGTATTATTTGTAACCATGCCTGCAATAGGGGAAGGAGAATTGATTCCGGCATCGTTAAAATCTCCATAGCCATCATTATCAGCATCTACATAGTAGATTGTTGTATCGGATGCAAAGACTGTTACAGGTTCTGAAACCCCACTACATCCATTGGCATCAGTTACTGTTACCGTGTAAGTGCCAATGGTATTCACGGTATTGTTTTGAGAGGTGGTTCCGTCTGACCAAAGATAAGAACTATAACTACCAGTGCTTAAAGTGGTTGAACCACCTGAGTAGAAATAATTATTGCCTGTTATGGTTGGAGTTGGCAACGGATTAACAGTTATAGTTTGAGGTAATGATACACATTGTGTTTGGGTATTCGCCAGAGTATAGCTGCCAGTGCTATCAGCCGAGATATTGACGGTTGTGGCTCCAGTGCTCCATAAACTAAATATAGATATATTTGAAGAAAGTGTAACACTGCCACCCTGGCAAAATGTTGTTGGGCTGCTAGCTGTTATTATTGGTAATTCAAAAACTGTAATTACAAATCTTTCAGTATTGCCAAAACATACAGTTCCATTAGAAGTTATTTTAGGGGATATTTGCACAACACCTTGTTCAAATTGATTGTTGGTATTGTTATTTGTGGCAATAAATGACGGAATAGTGCTGGTTGTGCCGCTGGATATTAAACCAATATTTGTGTTACTGTTATGCCAACTGTATGATGTAGCATTGCCAACTATTGATATTTCGTTTACTGTGTCGCCAGCACAAAATACTTGATCAGCTATGCTATTAATTACTGGTTCGGGATGCACGGTTATGGTAAATGTTTTCTGACTACCTGGAGCACAAATTATCGAATCATTGTTTATGATTGGACTTACTGTAATTGTTGCAACATTTGGAAACGATGTATTGTTTTGTGCAATAAAACCCGAAATATTTCCTGTTCCACTTGCTGCCAGGCCAATTGTAGGATTACTGTTTGTCCATGAATAATCTGCATTGCCATTGAATATAATAGGGCCTGTTAGGCTAGCCCTGCAAAAAGTCATATCTGGAATAGAGTCAACAAATGGGGTTGGTTTTACACTGATAAAAGGTGTAGGAGTTAATAATGCACCATAACATGTTCGATTGTTGTATGTAAATGTAGGGCGCACATACAATATTGCCGTCTTTGCACCAGTGGCAGTATTGGTAGCGATAAAACCAGGAATCGAACCACTGCCTGATGCCGCCAAACCAAATGTTGAATCTGAATTATTCCAGCCAAACGAAGTGCCTGGAACTATGCCTGTAAATATGATGTCATTTGTTGCTACTCCATTACATACATTTTGATTTGCAACCGGATTTACCGTTGGAATCGGATTAACGGTAATTGTAAAAGTTTCGGAAGAACCAATGCAATTATTTGGACCGATTGGTGTTACAGTTATGGTGCCAGTTATGGGAAATATCCCGGTATTAGTAGGGGTAAAACTAGGTAAATTGCCCACACCGCTTGTTGGTAGCCCAATATCAGTATTGCTGTTAGTCCATGAATAAGTAGTACCAACAATATTTGAACTGAAATTTACAAAACCCACAGAAAAACCATCAGCACAATAAGTTTTGTCTATTAGTTCGTGGGTGTACATTCTAGGTCTGGAGTAAACATCAATATGGAATTGTTTGCTCATAGTGGATGCACATGTAACGCCACCTTGAGTATAAGAGGCATTTACAAAAATATTTGCAGTTAATGGGTATATAGATGTATTGGTAGCGGTAAAGACAGGCAGATTACCAGTTCCACTAGATGCTAAACCAATATTAGTATCACTGTTTATCCAGCTAAAAGTAGCCCCAGGCATGTTACTGTTAAAAGAAACCTCATCTGAAAGTTCACCATCACACAATAGCTGACTGGAGGGTTGGGTAATTTGTGGCGAAGGGTTTATTGTTATGGTAAAAGTTATTGGGGTACTCGAGCAATTGTTGCTGCTTTGCATTACAGTAATAGTAGCTGTAGCTGGTGTTGATCCATTGTTTAAAGCAATAAACCCGGGGAAAAACCCTGAGCCACTGGCAGCTAATCCAATTGAAGGGTTGCTGTTTGTCCAGCTATAATTTCCTGAAGGTGTAAAATAAATAGGGTTAACAGAACTATTATTACAAACCGTAAAATCGCTAACAGGATTAATTATAGGTTTATTATAAACCCCAATTGTAAAAGTCCTACCATTGGTAATGCCTGAAGAACATCCATTTGATTCAGCAGTCACAGTTATGTTATCATAAACAACACTATTTCCACTATTGGTGCCTATAAAAGACGGAATATTACCCGATCCACTTGCAGCAAGTCCTATGGAGGTATTGCTATTCATCCAATTAAATGTGGAGCCTGATATATTCGCACTAAAATCAATGCTGGTAGTGGATTCACCATCACAAATGAACTGATCGGTTACCGGATTAACAGCAGGCGTGGGCTTAACTGTTACTGTAAATGTCTTAGGCTGGCCAAAACATGTGTCCCCTCCAAAAACTCTATTGGGAGTTACAATGATTGTTGCTTCAATAGGTATTGTTCCTGAATTTGTTGCTGTAAATGAACCAATATTTCCGGTGCCACTGCCTCCAATACCAACATTTATATTGCTATTAGTCCATGTGTAATTGGTCGTTACACCTGGCACTCCGCTAAAATTGATTAGTGAGGAATTGCCATTACAATAAGTTTTATTGGAAACGTTATTCATTACAACTTGTGGATAAACTGTTATCGTAAACGTTTTAACAGCCCCTGTACAGGCAACCCCATTAAATTCAGCAACTGGTGTAACTGTGATAGTTGCCACAATGGGTATTGTTACTGGATTGCTTGCCATAAACCCTGCTATATCTCCTGTACCATTTGCAGCAAGTCCTATTGATGGTGAATCGTTTATCCAACTATAAGTGGTGCCAACTACATTGCTTGTAAAAGTTACCGGTGTTGTAGGGTTATTTGCACAAACTTTTTGGTTTCCTACAGCATCCATAAATGGTGTAGGGTTAACAGTTATTGAAAATTCATAGGGTGTGCCTACACAGCTAATGCCATTATTTGTATAAGTTGGAGTTGCTGTTATAATTCCGGTAATAGGACTTGTTGTGGTATTGGATGCTGTAAAGGCACGAATACTTCCTGTGTTGCTTGCCTCAAGACCAATTAAAGGGTTACTGTTTGTCCAGGAAATGGCTGCAGCAACATTAGCGGTTAAGAGTATTGGGTCAGTTGTTTCGCCATTACAAAAAGTTATATTCGACATTGGATTAATTGTTGGTGAGGGTACTATCTCAAAAAATTGATAGATAGTTGTACCTGAGCAGGTTAATCCACTATTTGTATAATTAGGCGTAATGGTTACAATTGCATTAAGTACCGATGTGCCTGAATTAACAGCAATAAAAGAAGGGATGCTTCCCGATCCACTGGCTGCAAGACCTGTGGATGGGTCATTATTAATCCAGTCGAATGTAGTACCTGGTATGGCACCTGTAAAATCAACAGCATCTGTAAGGATGCCACTACAAACCGTTTGAAAACCAGTTGTTGTATTATAAATCGTTGGAATTGGATTAACTGTTATTGAAAATATGAAAGGAGTAAAATTTAGAGATCCGCCATTGCCATCGCTAATATGAGGTGTAACTGTAATAGTTGCAACAAGTGGAACTCCTGTAAAACTGGCTGTCAAAAATGCTGGAATATCTCCAGTTCCATTTGCGAAAAGGCCAATGGTTGGTGTATTGTTTATCCACGTATAAAACAGCACAGCCGAATCGCTTGTAAAAGAAATGGGTGTTGTTAAAGTTTGTCCACAATAAATTTGGTTAGCAACTGGATTGACAATGGAGGCAGGGTGCACCAAAAATGTAAAAGAAATTGAATTACCACTACAGGATACTCCATTGTTGGTAATAACCGGAGTTACTATAATAGTCGCAAGTATTGGATTACTAGTGGTGTTCACAGCATTGAAGGATGGAATGTTTCCTGTACCATTTGCCGCTAATCCAATTGATGGTTTATCATTTGTCCAGGAATAAGCTGTTGCATTGCCTGTAAATTGAATAGGATTTGTACCTGATCCATTATTTAGGACTTGGTTTGCTATTATAGCGTTAACAAAAGGGAATCCATTTACAGTAACAGTTATTGGCAACGAATTGCAAAATGTTTGAGTGTTTGAAACAAAACAACTTCCAGTCGTGGTAACGGATATACTTTGTGTTGTTGCACCATTACTCCATAAATTGTTAGATGGGGATGAAGACGTAAGAATTACACTTCCACCGCTACAAAATGTGGTTGAACCACTTGCTGCAATAGTTAATATTGTGCTTCCATTATCAATAAATCCATCACAATCATCATCAAATCCATTGCCGCATATTTCTAAAGTTCCAGGATGAATGTTTGCATCATTATCATTACAATCGGTATTATTTAAAACATAGCTTGATGGTTGCGTTGCGGCATTCTGGCTTACCAATGGGTTCCCGTAACTATCATTGTCTGCATCCTGATACCACGTAGAAAGGCTTTGATAAGTGAGTACTACTTTGCCGGCAGATAATTCATTATAACTTATTGTCCAGTCAGCAGGGAGATTTAATGTCGAAAAAGCGCCTGTAATTGAAGTGGCATCAATTATTAAAAACTGAGTGCCTGTAGCAGGTGTGTAAGTTGTGTTCAATAATGTAAGTGTGCCTGCCAGATCCAAATTTCCACTCCTTACAATTTGATCGTGACCGATTCCTGCTCCGGTTCCATCAAAAATTTCTATCTCAAGATTGCTGTTTGCTGAAAAGGGCTGCTGGCCGCTTATCGTCAGAATGCCCGGGGAAGTTCCGGGTGCGATTGTTCCGTTGTTGGTAAAAGCATTTGTAAAATTCAGCGTCCCAAGACCTTTTAGCATGCCAGTATTGGTTGCAGGAACATGGAAAGTAGTCATTCCGCCCGAATTGCTTTTTATTAACACACCAGCATTATTAAAAGCATTATTTCCGCTCTCATTGGTAAATATGCCATTGTTCAGGATATTGAGGATTCCAACGGCCCCATTGTTGAATGTGCCTCCAAAACCTCTAATATCGCCTTCTTCCCAATTAAATGTTCCATTGTTGGTAAGTACTCCGTTTGTACCAAAACCAACCTGATCGCTGGCTGTTGTTCTACTAGAAACAGAACCTGGCGCCAGTTCAACATTGCTGCTAATTATTCCTACCTGCCATTCAAGGCCACCAGTTATTATTAATTTCCCTGTACCTGTTATATTTGTATTACTAGCATAACTTCCGTTAAAAAGAAAATTACTGACGGTGGCTGGTGTTCCGGCTGGTGCATTTAAAGTAAGGGCTGCATCCTGAAGATGAAAAATGCCCTCTCCTGTAATTGTGGTACCTGTGTTGAAAATAATGTTGCCACCGCTGACATGTAATTTTTTCCCGTTGGCAATAGTTATTAAACCTGAATTCGTAAAGTTACTGCTAGGAAGAAATAAGGTTCCTGAATTTACATTTATTGTACCAGTATTGTTACCGGGCACCTGTATGGTAGTATTTCCAGTCCCGGCAGTTTTAGTAAATACACCTGCATTATTAAATGCATTGATACCGGTTTCAGCGGTGAAAGAATTGTCGGCTTGTGCATTGATGATTCCAGTAGGTTCATTGTTGAAGATGCCTCCAAAACCTCTAATACGGCCAGAAACCCAATTGAAAGTACCATTGTTGGTAAGCACACCATTATTATACAACAGGCAAAGATCTGCGCCATCTGTTTTATTTGTTACTGAACCTTGTGAAAGTATTACCTGGGCGCCTATATAACCACTGCTCCAGTTCATACTACCGTTTACCCTCATCAAACCAGCTCCCGTTAATTCACCATTATTATAATTGTACGTGCCATTTACCAGAATATCATCTCCATCGCCATCAGCAATGACAAGATTAGATGTTTGTGTGAGTGTGCCCCCTACATCTACTACCAGCTGGTCAACAGTACTGCCACCGTTTACTGTAACATTATGTCCGTTTCTTATCGTAATTACCCCATCAGTACTTGAAGGCGCATTGGTTGCAGGTACGAAGGATGTTCCATCAAACACTTCCCAGGTGGAGGGTGAACTCCAGTTACCAGAGGCGAAACTGCGGAACTCATTAATATCAGCGTTCGGGCTGTTAAAACTTGCCAGCACTTGGGCTGCTGTTAATGCAGTGTTGTAGATTTTTACTTCGTCTATTTTACCATTAAAAACATTATCCGTTCCAATTGCATCTTTGTAAGAACCACCAATTCTATCAAAATGGTTTGCATCATATCCTAGGTTTGCTGTTGCATCTAATAATCCATCAACATAAAGACTAAGAACACCGCTGGTATTGTGCGTTGCAACAACATAATGCCATAGGTCATCATTCACATTAATATTGCCATTCAGGTGTAACCATGAAGTTACATACTGATTATATTCCAGTTTGCCGGATGAAATGCCAAACGTATTTGTTATAGCATTATCATGGTCTCCGACAATTGTTAGTCCTGGGTTGCCATCATATCCTACAGAATGAACAGCATTGCTATTTGTTTTTATCCAAGCTCCATAGGTTAATCCTGCTGGCAAACTTGTTCTGTTTACAGTAATAAAATCATCCACCCCATCAAAACTATACGCACTGCTGGCATTTCCAAAGCGGTCGGTGGTGAGGGTGGCTCCATTCACGGAACCGTTGTTGATGCCAACAACATCGTTAGCATTGCCATTAAAAGGATAATACGCGACCGGTGTTTGTGCATGGACAAAAAGCCCGGCCGAAAGGCAAAAACCCAATATGATGTTTCTGATGGCAAGGCTGATCCTGTTTTTCTGAAAAAAAGTAGATTTGAATTTCATAGTCAAACTGTTTTGAATTAATGATTAGTTCAATTAAGTATTAGCAGTTTGTGATATATAGTAAGTATATAGTAATATGCAGATTACAAAGGTAATAATGAAAATTGCGCATCCGACATTTTCACAAAAATAATTTTAATTTAGACTAAATAAGAATAAAATTAAGGGTTCAGAGATGTGTTTTCAAAAAAGATTTATCTGTATTGGTCAAAATCCCATTATTTTTTTTTGGCTTTTTTCAATATTCCCAATGCAATTGCTTGATTATTCGTTGCTTCTATCTTCATGCCTGAGAATTACAATTTTTTATCAACACCATCTCCATGGCTGGTTTATTACAGGTAACTTAGCCAATTCAAATTTATTTTGTAAAAAACTGATAATCAAGCATACATGCCCAAATTTAGTCATCTTCACGTTCACTCTCAATATTCATTGCTCGATGGGGCTGCCGACATTCCATCAATGTTTAAAAAAGCTGTTGCCGATGGTATGCCGGGGATTGCACTTACCGACCATGGAAATATGTTTGGTGCTTTTCAGTTTATTGCCGAAGCCGAAAAAGTAAATGCTAAATATGCATCTCCAGTTATAAAACCAATTCTCGGTTGCGAATTTTACCTTGTTGAGGATAGGCACCGCAAAAAATTTGGTGGTGGCGAAAAAGATGTGCGTTACCATCAGTTATTGCTTGCCAAAAATGCTTTAGGGTATAGGAATCTTGTAAAACTGGCTTCGCTTGGTTTTATACAAGGGGTTTATGGAAAATATCCGCGTATCGACAAGGAACTTTTACTGCAATACCACGAAGGCCTGATTGCAACCACCTGCTGCCTTGGAGCTGAGGTTCCCCGCACCATTTTGCGCAAAGGCGAGGCCGAAGGCGAAAAGATTTTCAAATGGTGGCTCGATATTTTCGGTGAGGATTATTATGTTGAACTCCAACGTCATAGCATTCCGGAACAAGACGAAGTAAACCTTGTACTGCAACGTTTTGCGGCAAAACATAATGTGAAAATTATTGCCAGCAACGATTCGCACTATGTGGAACAAACCGATTTTAATGCCCACGATATTTTGCTTTGCGTAAATACCGGACAGAAGCAAAACACTCCCACTTTTCGTGAATATGGCGATGATGACGCTGTAACCAAGGGATCGCGTTTTTCGTTTTACAACGACCAGTTCTTTTTCAAAACAACGGAACAGATGGGCCAGTTGTTTTCCGATATTCCCGAATCCATTGACAATACAAACGAAATTGTTGGGAAAGTTGAGTTTATAAAGCTTACACGCGATATCCTACTGCCAAATTTTCCTGTGCCGCCCCAATTTTTAATTCATACTTCATCAATATTTGTAGATCGAAAAGATTTGGTCGGGCAAAAAAAGGAAATAACCGCCGATGTACGGAATCAATGGGAATTCCTAAAGAGCCTTACTTATATTGGTGCAAAACTTCGGTATGGTGAAATATCACCACAGTTGCGCGAAAGGATTGATTTTGAACTCCATACCATACATGATATGGGTTTTGCCGGATACTTCCTCATTGTGAGCGACTTTATAAAGGCGGGCCGCGATATGGGTGTTTTTATTGGTGCCGGCCGTGGTTCTGCGGCTGGAAGTGTGGTAGCCTATTGCATTGCAATCACCAACATTGACCCAATGAAGTACGATTTGCTGTTCGAACGCTTCCTTAACCCCGAACGCATCAGCATGCCTGATATTGATACCGATTTTGATGATCAGGGACGGCAGAAGGTGATTGATTATGTGGTGCAGAAATATGGCCAAAACCAGGTTGCCCAAATAGTTACGTATGGAACCATGGCTGCCAAAAGCAGTATTAAAGATGTGGCCCGTGTACTCGACCTGGATTTGAGCTTTAGTAATTACCTCACCAAGTTGGTTCCTGATAAACCTGGGATAAAACTTAAACGAGTTTTGACAGCACCTTTAACGCCGAAAGATGGTAAACAATCTTTGGAAGAAAAGGAAGACCTCCGTTCAGAAGACATGGATAATGTCCGTAAGATCAGAGAGATATATAACTATACTGGAAGCGATATTACCATGCTCTTGCAAAAGAAAGTTTTGGAGGAAGCCGAAAAACTTGAAGGCTCGGTACGTGGTACAGGAATTCATGCTGCTGGGATTATCATTGCACCAACCGATCTTACCGACTTGATTCCAGTTTGCACTGCTAAGGACTCGCCTCTTTGGGTTACTCAATTTGAGGGTAATGTAATTGAATCGGCGGGCGTTATTAAAATGGACTTTTTAGGCTTGAAAAACCTTACCATTTTGAAGGATGCACTCCAAATGATAGAGGAAAATCATGGTATTAAGGTTAATCTTGATACTATCCCTCTCGATGATTTGGAGACATTTGAACTTTATCAGCGTGGCGATACCGATGGTACATTCCAGTTTGAAAGTATTGGCATGAAACAGCACCTGCGCAACCTAAAGCCTGACAAGTTCGAGGATTTGATTGCCATGAATGCGCTGTTCCGTCCTGGCCCGATAAAATATATCCCGAACTATATTGCCCGTAAACATGGCCGTGAAGCAGTTTCGTACGATTTGCCGGTTATGGAAGAAATCCTTCGCGAAACGTATGGCATCACTGTTTATCAGGAACAGGTAATGTTGCTTTCGCAGAAATTGGCTGGTTTCAGTAAAGGAAAAGCTGATGAGTTGCGCAAGGTGATGGGTAAAAAGATACGCGAAAAACTCGATAAGATGAAACCAGAGTTTATTGCAGGTGGCGCCGCAAATGGCCATCCGGAGGATAAGCTCAATAAAATCTGGACCGATTGGGAAGATTTCGCATCTTATGCTTTCAACAAATCGCATAGTACTTGTTATGCTTACATAGCCTACCAAACTGCTTACCTTAAGGTCCATTACCCGGCTGAATACATGGCTGCATTGCTTACGGCCAACCTTGGGACAGTTGAAAACCTTACCGCATACCTCGATGAATGTAGGAGGATGGGATTAAGGGTATTGGGTCCCGATGTGAATGAATCGGATTTGAATTTTTCGGTCAATAAAAACAAGGAAATACGCTTTGGGCTTAAAGCGTTAAAAGGAATGGGCGAAGCTGCGGCTGATTCGTTGTTGGTTGAGCGGAAAGAAAATGGCCCATATCTGAATATTTTCGATTTCATTAAAAGGGTTAACCTCCGCACTGTGAACAAAAGTTCTATGGAAGCTTTAGCCCAAGGTGGTGCTTTCGATAGTTTTGAAGGCATGCACCGCGCCCAGTTTTTTGCAAAAGAAACTTCTGAGGATACAACATTTCTCGAAAAGCTTTTGAGGTTTGGCAACACTTTTCAAGCCATGCAGTTGTCGTCGCAGCAATCATTATTTGGCGACCTTGGGCCGGTTGAAGTCCCCGACCTTAAACTGCCTGATTGCCAGCCTTGGTCGAACATAGAGAAGCTGAAACGCGAAAAAGCAATTGCAAGTTTCTTTATTTCGGGCCATCCACTTGATGAATACCGTTTCGATATTGATACTTTTTGCAATACATCGATCAAAAAGCTGAAAGCCAATCTGGCAGCAGCTTCCGGGCACGATGTTTTCATTAGCGGAATTATCTCGAAAGTTAGGCATGAGGTCGCAAAAAATGGGAATCCCTATGGACGGTTTCAACTTGAGGATTTTGATGAATCAATCGAATTGTCAGTTTATAAAGAGGATTATCTAAAGTTTAAACACATACTTATTGATGATACCATTGTTTTTGTTAGGCTTCGCACGGCTTTGCGGTATGGAACCGACGATCAGTTTGAACCCCGGATCCAAAGGATTTCGCTACTTGGCGATATTATGGACGAACAAGCCAGGGCATTGACCCTTCAAATTTCCGTTGATAATTTAACCGAAACCATTACCAGCCAACTTGTTGCGTCAATAAAAGCCAGTAAAGGGAATTGCAAATTACGTGTTGAACTGCTTGATTTTACGAATAACTATAAAATCGAGCTGATTTCGACCCAATATAAAGTGCAATGCAGTAGTGCGATAAAACGATTAAAAATTGTGCCGGGAATAAATTTAAAAGTTAAATCATAAAATAATCATCCACTTACTTGAAGTTGGCAAAACGAAATAGTCTAATTTTGCAGCCGATTAAACGAAATGGTTTTGGGATTTACGATTTAGGATTTACGAGGTACGATTTACGAATAACCAATAACACTTCGACTTCGCTCAGCGTCCGCCAATAACGAATAACGAATAACGAATAACCAATAACTAAAAAAACAATAAATCATGGCACTTAATTTCACAGATGCAAATTTTGAAGAACTGGCTGAAAAGTCAGACAAACCGGTAATTGTTGACCTATGGGCAGAATGGTGTGGCCCTTGCCGCATGGTTGGCCCAATTGTTGAAGAATTAGCCAAGGAATACGAAGGAAAAGCTGTTATCGGCAAATTGGATGTTGACAGCAACCCTGTTACTACCTCCAAATTTGGTATCCGTAACATCCCTACTATTTTGTTTATGAAAAATGGCGAAATTGTTGACAAACAAGTAGGTGCAGTTCCAAAAAGCGTATTGGTAGGTAAGTTGGAGAAACTTTTAGGATAAGTTAAACGCATTATATTAAACCTTCCTTTTTGCTGTTTTAACAAGTATATTTTTCGAGAAACAGAAATTGGTCTGAATAAGTATGTCAAAAGTCAAAGTGTCAAGTTTAGGTGTAAATTACAGAGTTTACAATACCAACTTCACCTTTGACTTTTGTTTTGCATTATTGGCATTTCAGTGTGGTTATAAACAAGACCATTTTGGGTACGAATAACCAATTGCCTGTATCGAAACCAATAACTTCGACAACCCTCAGTGTCCGCTAATAACCAATAACCAATAACTGTCCTATCATGAAATAGGTTGACAAGAAGTTTAGTTCATAACTTTACAATTTGTCAAAAATGGGACAGAACAAAGTGCGACGCACCTTCAGTGAACCTTTCAAGCGGGAGAAGGTTAAAATGCTTG
>CAJAXK010000163.1 GCA_903946925.1 uncultured Bacteroidales bacterium
AAATACCGCAGGCAATATAAAGCTTAGGCCTAACGGTTACGCCTGTTTGGCCAACCTGACGCTCGTGTTCAACAAAACCAGCATCAACAGCAGCACGCGATGCACCAACCTGAGCACCCAGAGCATCAGCAAGTTCGAAGAGAAGGTTAAAATTCTCCTTCGATCCAACGCCATATCCACCTGCAATCACAACCTGCGAATTTTTGATGTCGATCTTGCTTTTTTCCATGTGACGCTCAATAATGGTAACTGCAAAATCGTCATCTTTCAAAATGCTTTTTGCATCAATTTTCTTGAGCTTGCCCTTGAATTTATTGGAAAAAATCTCTTTTTTCATCACTCCTTCCCTTACAGTCGCCATTTGAGGACGTGTTTCAGGATTGATAATGGTTGCGATAATATTTCCACCAAAAGCTGGGCGGATTTGATAAAGCAGGTTTTTGTATTCGGTTTGGGTTTTGTTTTCGAAATGGTTTCCAATTTCGAGACTAGTACAATCGGCAGTTAAACCGCAACGCAGGGCCGAGGCAACGCGTGGGGCAATATCGCGACCGATACTGGTTGCACCAAATAATGCAATTTCGGGTTTTTCTTTTTCAAATAAATCGAGTATTATGGAAGCATGAGGCAAAGTGGTATATGGGAAAAGCCTTTCTTCGTCGGCATAATGTATTACATCAACACCAAAAGGGTACAAAGTGCTTTCGAGTTTTGCCAATTTGCTGCCAATTACCACAGCCTCAAGTTTTACTTGCAGTTCATCGGCCAGTTTCTTGCCTTTTGATAAAAGTTCAAGGCTGACATCAGCAATTGATCCTTCTTCGGTTACTTCGCAATAAACAAATATGTTGTTCATCTGCTATATATTTTTTATTAAAATGATTTGTAATTTATTAACTGTTAGCCTACTATATGACTTTTGATAAGATCCTGCATCAACAAATCAATTTCTTTGTCGGAGCTACCCATCACTTTTGAGTCTTTATGTTGAAAAACAACATTTTCTATTTTCTTCACTTTTGTTGGGGATCCTGAAAGCCCAAGCATTTCGGTATCAGCCTTCAAATCATCAGCAGTCCATTCATCAATAAGCAAATAGGGCCTATCGGAATACAATTCGGTATAATCCTTGGTTTCGTTCTGAAGTTCAGTAACTGTGCGGGCATGTTTGTATTTCATAAGCAATTTCGCAACCCTTTGCCTGCAAACCGGTGCGGAACTATGAACTGTAATAGCAGCCGGCAAAGTTGAATTAACAACCTCCACTCCCCTTTCGAGCCTGCGTTTTACAATAATTTTTTTTGCGTCAACCGAAAGGATTTCTTCTGCATACGTAATCTGTGGAATGCCAAGTTTTTCGGCAGTTTGTGGTCCAACCTGAGCAGTGTCGCCATCTATAGCCTGGCGGCCAGATATTACCAAATGGTACGGAGCCAGTTTTTTAACTGCCAATGACAAAGCATACGAAGTGGCCAAAGTATCGGAACCGGCAAATTTACGGTCGGTGATTAGATAACCTCTATCAGCACCGCGGTACATAGCTTCGCGTATGATTTCTGCCGCACGGAAAGGCCCCATGGTAAGCAGGATAACTTCGGCATACGGAATTTTATCCTTAATGCTCAAAGCCTGTTCCAAGGCATGTAAATCTTCGGGGTTAAAAATGGCAGGCAAGGCAGCCCTGTTCACGGTGCCATCAGCCTTCATGGCATCTTTTCCAACATTCCTTGTATCCGGAACTTGCTTGGCTAACACAATTATTCTAAAACGCATAGTTGGTAAATCTGGTCGCTGCCAATAAACTTGGTTAGTGGGCAACGAGAATTTAAGGTAATGATTTATAGCGCAAAATTACACTTTTAGTCCAAAACTGCAAGGGAAATACTGTAATGTGAGCAGAATCAAGGTTTTAAATATGCAACTAATTGTATATCTAATTAAAGATGAACATATTATATAAATCAGAAAAATGAGGATTAAACCCCGAAAATCTTGATAGTGTGAATTGAAAAACCCTTCTTTTCAATTTGAAGCATGTTTATTTTTCAATCCTGCCACTAACGGTCATTGCCTGATAGATTTTTAATTTTTCCCGTTTATCATCTGCCGGGTACGCCCATTTCCCTTGTTTGCCATATTTATAAATAGTTGGATTCCCAGTAACCCAACCAGCAAAACATAGCCTTCCATTTCCATATTTCTTTAGTATTTCAATAGTTGCCGCAAATTCGCCTTCGACAGAAACATTATATTTTCTGATATCAACATTAATTTTTTCATCATATAACTCCTTGGATAATAAAACGATAATTGGTTCATGAAGAACTAATTCGGAAGGAAGGTTCTGGTTTGTGTTATAAATATTGATTCGGATTAATGCGCTATCGGGCATTTTTGAGCAATCGGAAGAAAAACTGAAAGAGATTTTATCAAGGTACAATTTGTCCTTGTTTTTGATAATGATCCCGCTTTCCATCTCGTTGCTTCCGCAAATACAAACATGGCGGTTTGAGATTTTATTGCCGAGAAACTTTTTCCTGTATTTATGAGGAAAGATAGAAACGCCTCTGAGATTTACTATTTCTTTGACCATGAACACTTTGAGATCCATTTCGATTAGCTTTTCTTTAATCTCATTCATTGAAAATGAAACGGACCTGTACCCAATGCTCGAAAATCTCAGTGAATCTGTTTCTTCAAGGGCTGAAACCGTAATTGAAAATTTACCGGAATCGTCGGAATATGTGCCTCCTGTTTTATTTATAATCCCAATGCTGACATAAGTTATTGGGATTTCACTATCTTTATCCAAAACAATCCCAGTGATTGTCTGCCCAAATATTGAGCTCAGGAAGGTTATGTATAGTATTACCAGGAAACTTAGCTTCATCAATAAACGGTTACAGTCCCAAAACCTGAACAATCAACTCAGCGATATCGAGATTTTTAACTTCCTCCCTGTTTTTGTATTTCAATCCATCGGTTAGCATTGTCATACAAAATGGACAGGCTGTGGCCAAAATCTTGGCATCGCTGCGTAAAATTTCCTCAGTCCTCTCGATAAAAACCTCTTTTTTGCCAGGCTCTGCCTCCTTGAACATTTGCGCACCACCGGCACCGCAGCAAAACGAAAAACTCTTGTTCCGTTCAAGTTCTACGAAATTATTGGTAAGTTTTTTCAAGATACTTCTCGGTTCGGCATAAATATCATTCCCCCGTCCAAGGTAACAAGGGTCGTGATATGTAATTTTGGCATTATCCAACAGACTGGCATCCAGCTTAATACTACCGTTCTCGATGTGTTTATCCAAAAATTGTATGTAATTTATTACCTCATAGTTTCCACCTAAATCAGGATATTCGTTTTTGAAAATATTGAAACAATGAGGGCAAATGGTGATAATTTTTTTCACTTCATACCCATTCAGGATTTCAATGTTTTGAAGCGCTTGCATCTGATAGAGCATTTCGTTGCCAGCCCTACGGGCAGGATCACCAGTACATGATTCTTCTTTTCCGAGAACAGCATAACTTACTTTAAGATAAGAAAGGATTTTTGCAAAAGCACGGGTAACTTTTTTATACCTGTCGTCGTAAGCTCCGGCACAACCCACCCAGAAAAGGTATTCGGGTTTTTCGCCTCGGGCAAATAAATCGGCCATTACAGGTACTTCAATTTTTTTTGTTTCCATTATTTTGATGTTGTTATTTTAAACCACAGAGCGATGTGCTGAGCCTGCCGAAGCAGCACGGAGGACACTGAGGAACAAGGAGTTGTTGCGTTAATATTTTTTTATTGTTTTTGAATCAAGAAAGCAAGGAAGACACCGAAAATCAAGGAGTTGTTGGTTTGCAGAATTAAACAGATTCCAATCTTTTATAAACTTTCTCCGTGAAAATCCGTGTCCTCCATGCCTCCGGGGTTTTCAATTAAAATACTTTCATTTCCAGGTTTTCAGTCCAAACCAAACGATCTTCTGGCGAATATTGCCAAGGAGCACCGTTGTTCTCGATATTGCTGAACATGGTTTTCAATCCTGTAGGTGCGCTGCTTTCTTCCATTACCAAATACCTGCGCATGTCCAGAATTAATGTGGGATGGTTGATATTGACTGGGCATTCCTGGGCGCAGGCGTTGCAGGTTGTGCAAGCCCAAAGCTCTTGTTCCGAAACGTAATCGCGCAAATAGGATTTGTTGTCGTTAAAATCCTTCCCGTTTTTTACCATACTTGGACCTTTTTCTTTCATCCGGGCACGCAAATCCATGAATATTTTTCGTGGCGACAATAATTTACCAGTTGTATTTGCCGGACAAACTGAAGTACAACGTCCACATTCGGTGCATGATAACGAATCAAAGTAATTTTTCCACGAAACATCTTCCACATCTTTTACCCCAAAACGGCTTATGGGAGCATCTGCTGCCGGTGCCTCAAAAGCTGCGTTTGGGTCGAGCATCATCCTTACTTCGCGGGTAATATCATCCATATTGGTCAGCTTTCCCAAAGGTTCCAGACGAGTGAGGAATGTATTTGGCACCGACATAAACACATGGAAGTGCTTGGAATACGGAAGGATGTTAGCAAAAATGAAAATCAACAGTATATGCGCCCACCAGCAAATTTCGTAAGCTAAATGTAAACCATTGGTTGACAAGCCACCAAATAGCTTAGCCAGAAGTGTTCCTACAGGATAAACCCCAAAAATTGTTTCACCAGCAGCAGTTTGCAATTGCACATAAGTTGCGTTCATCCCCATCAACGAAAGCATCAGCAACAATATCATACTCAATGCAATATTGGCATCCTGATGGGAAATTTTCTTCATTTCAATCCCCTCGAACCTGCTGATATGCATAAAAATCCTCCGGATCATGAAAACGAGGATGGAAATAGCAACCAACAAGGCAAAAACATCACCCGAAGCCATGATTACGGAATGTAAAAAACCAAGTATTTTCAACGATTTCTCGATACCAAATAACCCATCAATAATCATTTCGACACTGCCAAATAGGATTACGCAGAAGCCCCAGAAAACCAAGGCATGAAAAAAACCTATGACCGGGCGGCGGAAAATCTTGGTTTGGCCAATGGCAACTTCGAGCATTACCATGAACCGTTTGCCAAAATCACGGATTGGGAAATTTGCCTTTGTAAACTTAAAATAGCTGAAAAGGCGTTTGGCAGTGAATGTAAAAACGCCCAATGTGATGAGCATTGTAAGCGCAAAAATTATTTGTTTGGCCATAATAAGCTGATTTACAAAAATTAAAAATGTCCTTAAATCAATTCAAAAGTTGTATTGTTTTAAGGACATTTTCGGAAAACGGTTAAGCAAAGTTTCTATTTCGATTTCATTTCTTTTACAGCATCCACTAATTTGGGAAGAATTTTGGCCGCATCGCCAACAATCCCATATTGGGCTGCTTCAAAAATGGGGGCATCTTTATCGGTATTGATTGCAACAATAAATTTTGAAGAACTGATACCTGCTAAATGCTGTGTTGCACCTGAAATGCCAATAGCAAAATAGAGGTTTGGGGCAATAATTTTCCCTGTTTGGCCTGTATGTTCGTCGTGCGAACGCCAGCCTTCGTCGGATACTGGTCGGGAACAGGCAGTTGCAGCTCCCAATAAACCAGCCAATTCAACAAGTGGTCCCCAGTTGTCGGGCGATTTCATGCCACGACCACCCGAAACCACAATATCGGCATCGGTTATAAGGATTTTGCCGGTTTGTTTCTGGACTTCCTTAACCGTTGTTTTCAACAATTGTTCATCTGGTTTTATTGCCAATTTTTCCGAAATAAAATCTTTTGGCGATTCGATCAAATCGAACGAATTTTGGGCCAGGGTAAGGATTTTAACATCGGTTTTTATTGCAACATTGGCAAAAGCTTTGCCTGAAAAAACTTTCTTATAAACAACAAATGGGTTTGTGCTTACCGGTAATTTGCTGACACCTGAAGCAACACCAGCTTTCAGTCGGACGGATAAACGTGGGGCAAGTGCTTTTCCGGTATTGTTGTTGGCTAAAACCAAAACCTTAGCTTCGGTTTTTAATGCAACATCGGCAATTAAGCTTGTATAAGCCTGATCATCAAGAGCTTTAAAAGCTTCGTTTTCAATAGCGATGACTTTTGCAGCCCCATAAGTTGAAAGTTTTTCAAGTTCGGGATCTTCAACTTTTCCAATTGTAAGGGCAATGGCCTGATCGCCAAGCATTTCTGCCACTTTGGAAGCGTATGATACCAATTCGAAGGACAATTTCTTAAATTTCCCATCCCAATTTTCGAGGAATACTAATACTGACATATATTGGATCTTTTTTTTCGGTGAATGAATAAATGGATTAAAAAACCTTGGCTTCGTTTTGCAAAAGCGAAATTAGCTGTCCGGCATCGTCGGCACTTACATATTTACATGCAGCACGGGCTTTTGGCATCTCGTAGCCCAAAACTTCGGTTAAACTATCAATTGCTTGTGGTTCAACTACTTTAATGGGCTTCGAACGAGCCATCATGATACCTCGCATGGCAGCGATCCGTGGTTCTTTGGCAATCCCTTTTTGCACTACAGCAACAAATGGGGTTGGAAGCGTAAGGATTTCCTTTGCGCCATCAAGTTCGCGGGTAATCACTGCTTGGGCATTTTCGAATTTAACAGAAGAAACGCCTGTAACTGACGGGCATCCCAAAAACTCAGCTAACATCCCTCCTACTGTCGAGCCATTATGGTCGCTCGATTCGATGCCACACAAAATAACATCAAAGCCTCCATCCTTCACAGCATCAGCAAGTTGTGCCGCAATTGAATATGCATCGCCCGATTCGGTATTTACCCGGATAGCATCATCGGCACCAATTGCCAGTGCTTTGCGGATGGTTGGATCCGAACTTACCAAGCCAACATGGGCGACAGTAACGGTTTGTACACCATTGGCAGCGTCGTCTTTTAGCTCCAATGCCCGAGTTAGTGCCAGTTCATCCCAGGGGTTGATAACCCATTGAATACCATTTACATCAAGTTTCTTGGAATCGTCAACAAATTTAACTTTTGTGGTGGTATCAGGTACGTTGCTGATACAGACTAAGATTTTCATATAATTTGGATTAATTTTTATTCAATTTAGAGATCAACAAACTTTACAATCTACCCAATTTGCTGTAAATATGGTTATTGTTTAACCCCAAAAAAGTCTGTTAAAAGAGACTTTTAGCTGACAAATTTAACAATAATTGCATACAAAAGAATAATTACCTTATATCTATTTGAGAAATCATGGTTCGTCAAAGTATATTGCTTATAATCAGTTACCTACAAGTGAAATATTGTTAATTTTGATGAAAAATTTTAAACCGGGAAATTATATTAACTTTGTATAATGAAAAGCAACGATCCGAGAAATCAAAAAAAGAAGAATTTCCTCAAAATGCCTACTTATCCTGGCGGGAAAGAAGCGTACCAAAAATTCGTAAGTGAAAACATTGTATATCCTGAACAAGCTCTTGCCAATAAAATTGAAGGCGATGTGTATGTTGTTTATACTGTGGATAATATAGGTAAAATTGTGGATGTTGACGTGATTAAAGGCATTGGGTATGGTTGCGATGAGGAAGCAATCCGGGTAATAAGATCAATGGTTTACGAACCCGCCCGCAACCGTGGCGTTAAAATGAAGGCCGAAATGAGGACACGGATCCATTTCAAACTTCCTGTACCCACCCAACAAGTTCAACAGGCTGGAATGCAACTAAATTATACACAAGCAAACACCGAAAAAGCAAACAGCCCGGAACCAAAGCCCCAGACTGTTTATAATTATACTATACAGTTTTAGTTTTGAAAAGTCCTTTTACAATTTTTGTTCCCGAAAAGGTTCAATAACTTATACCTTGCAACTATCGCCCAAATTATCCGGATGATCGTGGCAATCGCGGCAATCCAAGCTTTTGTTGTACATTTCCATGGCTCGGGCGCTCATGCCCATGCTCGAAAAACCGCCATCGTTGAAGAGGTTCTGCATGGTAACTTTACGGGTTAAATCACTGAACAAGGTCAGGCAGTAATCGGCGCATTCGTCGGCAGTGGCATTTCCCAATGGTGACATGCGCTCGGTAAAATCCATAAGTCCGCCAATTCCTTTTACACCGCTTCCGGCGGTTGTGAGAGTTGGCGATTGCGAAATGGTATTGATGCGGATATGTTTTTCGCGTCCGTAAATATAGCCAAAACTTCGGGCAATACTTTCCAAAGCGGCTTTGGCATCGGCCATATCGTTATACTCGAACAAAGTGCGTTGTGCCGCTACATACGACAAGGCCACAATGGAACCCCATTCGTTCAAAGCATCAAATTTTTTGGCCGTTTGTATCACCTTATGGAACGAAATTGCCGAAATATCCATGGTTTTCAGGTAATTCTCATAACTAACCGAATCATACGGTATTTTTTTCCTCACGTTAGGCGACATGCCAATAGAGTGGAGTATAAAATCAATTTTACCATCGAAATGTTCCAAAGTTTTGCTGAAAACATTTTCAAGGTCGGGAATACTTGTGGCATCTGCCGCAACAATCAGTGAATTTGTTGCCTCTGCCAATTTATCGGTATCGCCAAGGCGAAGTGCCATTGGTGTGTTGGTCAACACAAATTGGGCACCTTCTTCATGGGCTTTTTCAGCAACTTTCCATGCTATCGACATGTCGTTCAGTGCACCGAAAATGATGCCTTTTTTCCCTTTTAGTAAATTGTAAGCCATTGTATTTGGTTTAATTAATAATTCTGGAATGGAGGGGTATTTGTTGTCATTCAGTGGTCTATTCAGTGGTCTATTCAGTTGTCATTTGGGGTTAATTGGTGGTCATTCGTAGTCATTTGTTGTTGATTGGGGGTCAATCGGTGGTCATTCAGTGGTTGATTAGTGGTCATTTGGGGTCATTCGGTCGTAAAAAAAACTGTTCTCTCAATTGTTTACCTTTCTAATTCTTATAGTTCAATAATTCGCGGGCGGTGATTTTTGCTGATTCGGTTATGGTTTCATCGCTTAGCATCCGGGCGATTTCGTTTACGCGTTCGTCGCTTGTCAGGATTTTCATACTCGAAACCGTGGTATCGCCGCCATCGTGCTTAAATGCCAATAAATGACTGTCGGCCTTGCCTGCGATTTGGGGAAGGTGTGTGATTGCTATTACTTGCATGTGGTTTGCCATGTTTCGCATAATCGTACCTACTTTGCCTGCTATGTCGCCCGAAACACCAGTATCAATTTCATCGAAAAGTATAGTGGGAAGCAAACTGCGGTTCAGAACCAAGGATTTCAAAGCAAGCATAAGCCTCGATAATTCACCTCCCGATGCAACCTTTTGTATTTCACGTATTTCGCCACCTTTATTTGCAGAAAACAGGAAGGTGATTTTATCTGTGCCAAAAGCAGTAAAATTGGATAATTGTTCCTGTTTAATCTTAAATTGAGCCGATTGCATCCCAAGGTTTTCCAATACTTTGTGCATTTCAGTTTCTATATTGGGAATAACCGACTGTCTTTGTAAAAATAAAACATTTGAAACCTCCAAAAGTTCATGTTCCTTCTTCGTCAGGTTTTCCCTTAATTCAGCTATCCTGTTTTCGAGGGAACTGATTGTGAAAAGTTTATCGGAAAGTGAACCCATTATTGCAATAAGTTCCGGCACGGATGCAACCCTGTGCTTTTGTTCAAGGTGATAAATTTGATCCAAGCGCAAACCCAGTTTTTCTATCCTCTCGGCATCGAAATTAATTTGATCGGAAAACACGCGGATTTCGTTTGCAATGTCTTTTATTTCGATAATGCTACCGTTAATCCGCTCTGCCAATGGTAGCAAGTGATGGCTAAAACGCGATGCCTGATCAACAAGTTGTTTGATTTCCAATAATTTATCGGTTACATTCAACTCATCGTCGGCCATTATGCCTATTGCAGCAAAAGTCCTGGACTTGATTTCTTCCGCGTGGGTAAGGATTTCGAGTTCTTCTTCGGCTTCGTGTTGTTCGTTAGGTTGTAGGTTGGCTTTTTCCAATTCGTCGAACTGAAAATTCAAATATTCCCTTTCGTTGGCACTTTCTTGCTCCCTTTTGATGCAATCGTCAAGTTCGGATTTCAACAAATTATATTCGTTGAATAGCTTACGGTACGAATTCAGGGTTAACGAATTGCCTGCATACGAATCAACCATGCCAAGTTGGAATGTGGCATTGTTGAGTTCGAGGGTTTGGTGTTGGGAATGTATATCAACGAGCCTCTCCCCTATTTCCTTTAACACATTCAAATTCACCGGTGTATCGTTGATAAATGCCCTTGATTTTCCTTGTGGGCTAATTTCGCGGCGAAAAACCGATGTGGCATCAAAATCGAGGTCATTTGCTTCGAAAATCGGGTTCAACTCATAGCCTTCGATAAAAAAGCTTCCTTCGACAATACATTTTTTTGTTTTATCCCTTAAAACAGAGGTGTCGGCCCGCTGCCCAAGTATAAGCGAAAGTGCTCCAACCAATATGGATTTTCCTGCCCCGGTTTCGCCAGTGATAGTGGTAAAACCCTTATGCAAGCTTATTTCGAGCTGTGGGATGAGTATAAAATTTTCGACTGACAGATGCAGCAGCATGTCCTGATGTTTAGCTTTAAAAAAGCAAATATAAGAAATTGTGTGGAATTGGGCTACTTAGAGTCTGTCTATAAATGCAATTTTTGCTTTTACTTACAATGCACAAATTTCGATTGACAAATATAACGGTTTGCAGCTCTGCCAAGTAGCCATTTTGCAGGCTATGCCTCTGTAAAAAAGTACAATATTTCTGCGTGGTACTATGTTTCAAATTGCTAATATATCCTATTAGGCAAATGTCTTTTTAAATGTGGATTTTCTTTCCCTCTGCGTGTTTTTACAGTTTAATTGAAAGTTCCAGGTGCCCGCCAAGTCCAAGTTCGACTATTTTTTGAAGTGTCGAAATTCGAATTTCTTTAATATTATTCTCAATTTTGGAAATATAACCTTTGTTTGTCCCACATTTCTCTGCGAGTTCTTCCTGTGTCATTCCTTTTTCAAGACGAGCCTGTTGAATAAGAAAGCCAAGCTTAAACGCTTCGTAGCCTTTTTCAAACTTATCCCGATTTGAAGTTCCTTTTTTACCGTATTGCTCTTCAACAAACTGGTCGAGTGACTTTAAATTACTTTGCTGTTTCATATTCTTGTTTGATTTTTAATGCTTTTTCAATTTCGGATTTTGGTGTCTTTTGTGTTTTCTTATGAAAGCCGTTTG
>CAJAXK010000164.1 GCA_903946925.1 uncultured Bacteroidales bacterium
TTGCCCAAATTGTAACGAATATTAATGATGTTGAAGCTTATCTAAAAGATACCCCTTTTTATTTTATGACAAAAGACTAATCGATTTCAAAGATTAGTTCCAAAACATTTAAATTTTCAGCGCATCACAAAAAGCATTAAAATGGATCATCACTTGTCCATTTACATATGCTTAACCAAAAAATATCAGGAAAATGGCTTTATATAATGCCTCATTTATAAAGGTAACAGTAATTGTTCCTGTATACAATGTTGAAAATTATCTTCGACAATGTCTGGATTCATTGAAGAATCAGACTTTAAAAGAAATTGAATTTATTATTGTAAATGATTGTAGTACAGATGGTTGTGGATCTATTTGCGATGAATATGCAAAAAATGATAAACGATTTAAAGTATTAAATAATCAACAGAACATAAAGCAAGGTTTATCAAGAAACAAAGGAATTGAAATCGCAAAAGGAGAATATGTAGGATTTGTAGATGCGGATGATTATATAGATTATGATTATTACGAAAAACTTTATAATTCGGCCATATTGAAAAATTCGGATATTGCTAAAACCGAGTCAATATTGATCTATAAAAATGGCGATCAGATTCTACAACCAGAACTCAATTTAAGGATTAGGAATGGTGTTAAATTGGGAAAACCTCTTTTTTTATTATTTGGATGTGAACACTGGACAGCAATTTATAAAAGGGAATTGCTTATTAAAAACAATATTCGCTATCCGGATATCAGAAATGCGCAGGATGATGTGTTTTTATTAAGATATACTTTTTACGCCAAAAGTATTACATTGATTTCAAATACATATTATTATTATAGGCAACTGGACACATCAACTATTTCTGTTAGAAAAAAACCATATTATGAAAGTATTATGTTGTGTTTTGAATTACAACTTGAATTTTTAAACCAACATCCTATTGAAGAAGCGGATTATAAAGAAGCAGTAAATAGAGTATTTTGGTCAGTTTGGCATAGATTTCTTGAAATGGAGAAAGATGCTGCTTGGGATGATTATAGAAAGGAATATGTTCTAAAAATTATTAAAATAATGTTGGAATACAAATTTGACCCAGGTCTCATTCTTGATTCGATCTATAATGGGTTTTCCAAACAACAATATACGCAACAAACTATTTTAAGTAAGAAGGAATGTATTCGTAAAATTGTTTTATTTATCCCAAAACAAATATTGAGATTAATAAAATCTTTTTGAAATCAATTATGATAGCCCAAAATATACCGAAAATATCTGTAATATTACCTGTTTTCAATGTTGACACTAATATTCGCCAATGTCTGGATTCGATCAAGACACAAACGTTGGCAGAAATTGAGGTTATTATTGTAAATGATTGTAGTACTGATATGTCGGGTAATATTTGTGAAGAATACGCTTTAAAGGATAAAAGGTTTCATGTTATCGGAAATGAAATAAATATTGGTCAGGGATTATCCCGTAATAAAGGTATTGATCAAGCAAAAGGCGAGTATATTGGGTTTGTTGACCCTGATGATTGGATTGACAATGATTATTATGAAAGATTATATAAAGCTGCTAAAGCTAACCAGTCGGATATTACTAAAACAGAACAAATTTTAATTAATTCAGAAGGCATAAAAGAAAGACAACCTAAACAAAACCGAAGTATTAAAAATGGAATAAAAAATAAAATACCTCTATTCCTTCTCTTTTGTTATGAGCATTGTACGGCAATATACAAAAGAGAATTGTTGGTCAAAAATGACATAAAGTACCCTAATATCAGAAATGCTGAGGACGATATTTTTTTATTGCAACTAACCTATTATGCAAATTCAATATCAATTATTTCCGATACATACTATTACTACAGACAACATTCTTCATCAACAGTTTCGATTAGGGAAATCCCATATTATAAAAGCATTTTAAATTGTTTTGATTTAAAAATAGATTTTCTGAATACTCATGAGATGGAAAAGAAATACTATGAAGCTGCATTCCAATACGTATATCATACAGTAAATAAATCAATTGATGAAATTGCTTTGAAACCAGGTTTATATGATTTTGAGGACGAATATGTGAAGGAAGCTATATTAATTTTAAAAAAATACAAGTATAAAGAAGACTTATTAAAAACTTTTTGTAAAGGTTTTAAAGGCGATGAAGAGTTAGAAATTCAAATAAAAAAAGGTAATACATATAAAATCTATATTGTATTAAGTAAGCTTAAGTCAGCATTTGGTAAGTTTTTTAAACCATCCTATAAAACAAATCCACATGAATAATATTCAGAATGTTAAAGTTTCTGTAATTGTTCCTGTGTATAACGTAGAAAATTATTTGCGGGTCTGTCTCGATTCATTAACCAACCAAACTTTAAGGGATATTGAAATTATATTGATAAACGATTGTTCAACAGATAATTCTGCTAAAATATGCGGTGAATATTCAATCAAGGACAATAGGATAATTTTATTCAACAACAAAACAAATATTAAACAAGGCTTTTCCAGAAATATTGGGATTGGAATTGCAAGTGGCGAGTTTATAGGGTTCGTTGACCCTGATGATTGGGTTGACTTAGACTATTATGAAAAATTATATCTGTCAGCAAAAGTCAATAAGACTGATATAGCCAAAGCAGAGGAGATTAAAGTACATGAGGAAGGTAGCAAACATAGACAACTTGACTTGAACAAAAGGATTCAAAGTGGTATTAAAGAAGGCATCCCTCTTTGTTTGTTATTTGATTATGAACACTGTACCGGGTTGTATAGGAAAGAAATATTGCTTAATAATGGGGTTAGGTATGGGATTGTAAGGAATGCTGAAGATATTATCTTTCTTCTACAAGCAACTTTTTTCTCAAACACAATATCGTTAGTCCCCAATACCTACTATTATTACAGAAAACATGACAATTCTACTGAAGCAGTGCGCGAAAAAGTATATTACGAAAGCATATTGGAATGTTTTAAATTTCATGTGGAATTTATCAATAATCAAACTATCGAAAAAGAATTATATGACAAAATCTTTCTCAAGGGATTTGAATTTGCAAAAGCGAGGCTTTCAGAAATACAAGAAAACCCAGTGTTAAGAAGTTATGAAAATGAATATATAAATCAAATAATTGATATTATGCTATTGTATAAATTCGATAAAAAATATTTATTATCAAGCTATTATCAAGGATATTCAGCTAATAGTAATTACGAAAAAATAATTAACAGCAAACTTTATTTTGTTGCAAGAGTATTGACTTGGCTACCAAGAAAAATTTTAAGCCCTTTTATAAAAAGCTCTTGAGACTGGAAAACAAATAACAAATGAAAGGCATTTCAATTATAGTTTGTTGCTACAACAGCGCGTTGCGTCTGCCAGAAACACTCAGGCATCTTGCAACTCAAGAGGTATCTAGTATGATACCATGGGAAGTAATTGTTGTTAACAATGCTTCAAAAGACAACACTTCAGGTATTGCAAAGTTAGAATGGGAAAAATATCATTGTAAAGCAGCTTTCAAGGTAATAGACCAGCCAATCCCTGGTTTATCGGCAGCCCGCGAAAAAGGGATTGAAACATCAAATTTTGAATATTTGATATTTTGTGATGACGACAATTGGCTGGCTCCAAACTGGGCACAAAGGGTTTGTGAAATATTTGAATTAAATCCTGAAATTGGAATAATAGGAGGGAAAAATGAAGCTGTTTTTGAGATTCAACCCCCTGTTTGGTTTGAAAAACTAAAAGGTTCTTTCGCCGTAGGCGAACAAAACAGCAATACAGCCGATATAACCGATACCCGAGGTTATGTATGGGGTGCTGGTTTATCATTTCGCAAATCGGTATATTTGAAAGCAAAAAATGCCGGATTCAAACCTTTATTATCAGGAAGGAAGGGAAATAAATTAACAGCAGGTGAAGATACAGAATTTTGTTATATATTCAGGATGGCAGGATATAGGATATGGTATTTCGAAGACTTAAAACTGCAACATTTTATACCAACTGCAAGACTGAATGAACAAGTATTACCTAAAATGTATAAAGGATTTGGTGAGAGTTTATACTATTTTGAACTTTACAATCATACCATAAAAAGCTCTAAAAACCCTTTTTTTTTAATCTATTCTCAATCTTTTAGAGATTTCTCTAATTTCATGATTTGGGCGAGGCCATATTTATTTGAATCGAATAGAAATACAAATATGACATATCTTCTGTTTTTGTGTATGAGAAGGAAATTAAGTACTTCATTAATCCACATTTTGAATTTTAACAGACTTTACAAAAGAACAATAATGCTTTCAGAAAACATCAAGAAATTTTAAAATGCACATTTATCTTATGATTAATGGAATAGTTTTAACCGAATAGGTAAGGTTAAATTTTAGATGATAGAAAAATCAAAAATTACGATTATTACACCCACTCTCAATTCTGCAGCGACAATTGAAGCTTGTTTGTTAAGTGTATCTAACCAAACATATTTAAATATTGAGCACCTGATAATAGATGGACTTTCTTCAGACCAGACATTAGAAATAATTAATAAGTTTCAGAATAATTATAATCATATCAAGCTTATTTCCGAAAAAGATCGAGGTGTATATGACGCAATGAATAAAGGTATTAAAAACGCTAAGGGTGATTGGATTTACTTTTTAGGAAGTGATGATAAAATGTTTGATAATAATGTAATAACCAAGGTGGTAACATTTATTGAACAAGATAAATACGATGTAATATATGGAGATATTTTGAGCAAAGCATTTAATGGAAGATATGACGGAGAATTTGATGCAAGCAAGTTTTATTTTCAGAATATTTGTCATCAGTCTATTTTTTTTAAGTCTTATATTTTTAAAACAATAGGTCTTTATAACCTCAAATATAAAATTAATGCTGATTGGGATTTTAATCTGAAATGGTTCTTTTCACCTAAAGTTAGTCGAATACACATTGATGAGATTATTGCTGAATATGGGGAGACAGGAATAAGCACATTGAACAAAGATGAACTTTTTCATAAAGACAAAATACTGAACTATCTGTCGTATGGGAATTTACAGTTACCACTCAGATTTCGTTTGAGTTTATTAAAAAAAGAAATCGAGAAATGTTTTATCAATGGGTTGGATATATCTTTTTTGGTCAGGGTAATTTCAAGGTTTCCATGGATTTTTTTTAATATCAGGATTCATTTGGGGAACAAGCATGGTTTTCTAACTATTTTTTAAAAGTTGAATTTGTCTCTTTTCTTCAACATAGATTGATTTACCCACAATGAATAAATTAGCTGTAATAATTCCTTGTTATAAAAAAGCAGCAGAGTTACTTCCGTATGAATCCATTTCAATCATTAATACAATACAAAAACTTAAATTAATCTCACCTATATATATAGTTGGGCCAAAAGGCCTCAACATTAAGGCATACAATGAAGCATTCTCCCATTCATTTTCGTTTATCGACTTCGATTCAAGGTTTTTCAGTTCCATATATAGTTATAACCTGTTATTGAAAGACGTTAAATTTTACCAGGAATTTTCGGCTTATGAATACATCCTGATTGTTCAGACTGACGCATTCATTTTCAACCCTGATTACAAAGAATTCTTTGATGCGGCTGTTGACTATGCTGGATCTCCCTGGTTTACAAATCCAATCAATCATTCAGACAACACAATACATGTTGGGAATGGTGGTTATTCATTGCGCAAAACATCTTCATGCATAAAAGTATTAAGGTGTAACAAACCAATATTTACATTTAAAGAAACACATAGGTTGGTTAAAGAAAGTGAATTTCATTCCGGGAAATTTTTTCTAACGCAAATTCTATATGCACTGTGGTATTATTATTTTCAAAATAATTTTTTATCCGGTAGGAACACTATGCCAATGATTTATGAAGATGTATTCTGGAGCATAGTTGTGCCATCTGTATTCAAGAATTTCAAAGTGGCCACCCCAGAAATGGCTATCAGGTTTGGTTTTGAGACTTATCCATCAAAGATATTCGAATTAAACAATTTTAAACTTCCAACCGGATGTCATGGATTTCATAAGCATGAACCTGAATTCTGGAGGAATTATATACCGTTAGATGAAGTTGAAAATCAGTTAACGGATAAATAATTTCATTGTTTTTTGATGAATTTCACCTTCTGTAATAGATAATTTGTTGGGTCTCATTCACAAAGTTTACAAATAGATCAGGCTCAAAAGCAGATCCGACAGGATAAAAATTCTTCAAAATATAAATCCCACATCAATACAAAAATGGATAATTTCAACATATTCAGGTTTTTAAAAAACTTATTGAATAGGATATTATCCATTTTCGATCTGAAAATTGAGAGAAAGTCAATTTCGTTGAATAATTACCGGCAGCAAAAAGTAGGTAGTACACTGATACAGTTTTTAACATCTCCTGAAGGCAATTTAAAAAAGGATCAAAATGAATGCATTGTATTTTCGATGGATCGAGCCATGCAGTTGCATGCACTACTGGGTTCCTACTTGCATCATGTGAAAGACCCCGCTCCAATTCATTTACTTTACAGGGCTTCAAATGATGTCCACCATCGGGCTTATTTGGAAGTGCTGGAAGAATTTAAGTTAATAATATTATCTGTTTCTCTACAGGATTCAAAAAAAACGTTTAGAAAACAACTATTGGAAATTTTAAGAAACATACACTCCAATAAGCTTTTTTTTCTGGTTGATGATAATGTTTTTATAGAAAAAACTGATTTGAGTTTGTTTGCAACCATAGATTCAAAGTTTCTTATCCCAAGCCTGAGGTTGGGTGCAAACCTAAAAAGAAGTTACACCGTAAATAAAGATCAGCCATTGCCTCCATTTTATTCTAATTCGATGCATCAAAATTTCGAAAATACTGTTCCTGTACTAAATTTGCCGGCAGAAAAAGATGAGCTGGTTTACTGGTTTTGGAAGGAGGGTAGTTTCGACTGGGCTTACCCATTATCGGTTGATGGCCATATGTTTAACACAAGCGAAATACTTTGTCTAGCTGAAAATACCGAATTTAACTCACCCAACACCTTTGAAAGCAACCTACAACAGTATAACGATTTCTTTAAACACCGCTTGGGAGTGTGTCACAAAAAATCGAGATTGATTAATGTTCCCTGCAACCGCATCCAATCGGATTATGAAAATCTCCATGGCAGTTTACATCAGGAAGATCTTCTAAAGTTATGGAATAGCGGAAAACGCATCGACTTTCTTGCCCTTCAAAATTATCAGAATATAAGTGCGCATGAGGACTTGTCACTCAATTTTATCGATCGCATCCATTGAAAATGATGATCCTGAAAGTTTTACTTTTTATGGCAGATAACAATGGCGAGTTTGCAAAATGAAGCAATTCAGGATTTAGTAAAAGAAACATTTACTGATTTGTTTAAGTGTTCTGGCCTGTTTCAAATAATCTTAATATAGACGCATGAATTTCATGCAAGAGATATTTTCAGCAAATAGTTTTCCTGTAAGTTTGAAACTAACTATTGCCATACCAACCCGAAACAGATACGGGTCGTTTAAAAAAGTTGTAGATGAAGTTTGCTGGCGGATTCTTGAAGCAGGTGCAATTTCTGAAATTCAACTGATAATAGTTGACGACTACACTTCAGGGATTGAAACGGAGAATCATGTTAAATACTTGATGAAGGAATATGGTTTCGTTTCATATTACCGTTGTGAGGATGGTTTAGGTCTTGACAAAACTGTACTCAGATGCCTTGAATTGGCAGTTACAAAATATGTATGGATTATCAATGATCATAGTTCAATGCCTGAGGGTGTCTTAAGCAGAATTTTAAAATACTTGCAAGATGAGTTTATTTATATTTTTGCTCCTGATAGCGGAAATCTGAAACATGCTTTTCGCACTTATGCTATTTCCAAAACTGGCTTGGGCTTTATAAATACCCTGATTAATACCAGTATTTTTAACAAGGAAATGCTACTACCCTATTTCAAGTATCATTTGGCTGAATACGATGGTTCATGGCTGGTATTTCAGGTAGCGAACCTTGATATGATATTTGATAATCAGAATTTGGACATTTTACTTCTGCCCTTTGAATGTTCTCTTTATGGCAAATATATGGATGCTGAGAGGCAAAAAACATCGTGGAACAGCAATTGGGACAGCTATGTTACCATAGGTTATCAAGGTGCCAAAATACTTGCTTATATCAAAAACAAGCACAATCTAAGCGATTCCTTTTACAAGGAAATTTTCAATAATCGAGAATGGGGTCTTGCGGCTTGCAATGCATATATGAGGCTGAGAAAAACCGGAAAACGAAAAGCAGAAGAAATAGCAAATGTGATTTCAGGGCACCCTACTTATAATTATATTGAACGGAAGATTATTACAAAGGCAATTACAACAGGAGACAAAGCATTACTATTCTATGAGGTTATTTTGTTGGTTTATGGGATTTTCTATGGAAAATTCTACGATCACAGTATTAAACAGGTTATCAGGCAAAAACTAAGCCATATCTACAGAAACATAATACTTAGAATTTTTTAGAAAAACCGGCTATGTATAATGAAATTAAAAGATGCAGGATATCAGGAAGCAGCAACTTAATTACGGTTCTCTCACTTGGTGAACAATATCTTACTGGTATTTTTCCAAAATCAGTAGATGAAAATCTCAGCAAAGGCCCATTAGACTTAGTTTGGTGTCCTGATAGTGGCTTGCTCCAAATGAAACAATCCTACAGCCTCGACGAAATGTATGGGGATAATTACGGTTATCGCTCAGGTCTGAATAACTCAATGGTACGTCATCTCACACAAAAGGTACATTGGCTTGAGGAATTTGTTAAATTAAATGAAAACGATTTAGTAGTCGACATTGGAAGTAATGATGCTACCCTATTAAAATCATATCATGGGCAATATAAAAAGCTAGGGATTGATCCAACAGGAAAAAAATTCTCCAGCTTCTATACAGACGACATTGATTTAATAGCTGATTTTTTTTCGGCAGATGTGTTTTTTAATTTTTCGCCCAATAAAAAGGCTAAAATTATAACTTCAATTGCCATGTTCTATGATCTGGAAAACCCTGTAAATTTTGTTAAAGACATTGAAGATTGTCTTGCCGATGATGGTATTTGGCATTTCGAACAAAGTTATATGCCTTCAATGCTCCGATCAAATGCTTATGATACTGTATGTCATGAACATTTGGAATTTTATTCGTTCAAAGTTGTAAAAGCACTACTTGAAAGCTGCAGGCTCAGGATTGTGGATGTGCAGATGAATTCAATCAATGGTGGTAGTTTTGCGGTAACCGCATGTAAAAAAGAGGCAAAATACAAGTCGAACCAACCAATTATTGATTGGATGTTGAGACAAGAGAATGATATGAAGCTTGATACACCAAAACCTTACCGCGAATTTGAAGAGAGGGTTTTTATACACCGGAAGAATTTAAAGGAATTGATACAAGCCCTAACAAATGATGGCAAGAAAGTATTCGGTTACGGAGCATCCACAAAAGGTAATGTGCTTTTGCAGTTTTGCGGAATCACACCAAATGAAATCCCCTTTATTGCTGAAGTAAATGAAACAAAATTCGGATCGTTTACACCCGGTACCCATATACCAATAATCTCTGAAAATGAAGCAAAGGCAATGCGGCCTGATTATTTTTTAGTGTTCCCCTGGCATTTCAAAAATTCGATTATTGAAAGGGAGCAGGACTTCTTGAAACAAGGAGGCAAATTAATTTTTCCGTTGCCGGAAATTGAGATTTATTAAGAAGTTAGGAATACAATCTGAAAAGCATAGAAATGAAAAAAGCATTAATAACAGGGATTGCCGGACAAGATGGATCCTATTTGGCCGAATTGCTTTCAGGAAAGGGCTATAAAGTTTATGGAATTGATAAATCAGCACCAAACATCCCTGCTCAAAGCAAAGATAAAATAAACAATTTTTATGAAGTTGATCTTAATAAACCAACCACTATTAGAAAAATTGTTAAAGAAATATCTCCAGATGAAATTTATCATTTGGCAGCTTATCATTTTTCATCCCAAAAAGAAGGAAATAAAAACAAGTCGTTTAGGCAGTTCTATTTAATCAACCAATTCGCTACCAATGAGATTTTAGACACTATCCTTCATCATAACAATAAATGCAGAATATTTTATGCTTCGAGTTGCCAGATATTTGGCAAGGTTGAAAGTTTTCCCCAAAATGAACAAACAGCCTTTCGGCCTGATTCCCTCTATTCAATTTCAAAAGCGGCAGCTAGCAACCTTTGCCGGTTCTATCGGGATCATCATGGCATTTATGCCTCGGTTGGCATCTTGTATAATCATGAGTCTGTAAGACGGCCAAATAGTTTTGTTACCACCCAGATTGCAATGGCTGCAGCAAAAGCCAGCTTGGGGCAACCTGTCAAACTCATTCTCCGGGATCTTAATACCAAAGTTGACTGGGGAGCCGCAGAGGATTATGTGAATGCAATGTGGCTCAGTTTGCAACAACCCGCTGGCGATGATTATATAATAGCTTCAGGCATAACACATAGTGTCGGTGAATTTGCCAGGATTGCTTTTACATCGGTTGGTCTTAACTCAGACGATTTTGTCTTTCAGGAATCAAAAATTAAAACCGTCGAAATGCTACCTTTAGTTGGAGATCCTTCAAAAATGAAAAATAAATGCAAATGGACGCCTTTGATCACTTTTGATAGCCTTGTAAAGAAAATGGTTGATTCTCAAATTGAAAGATTAATCAATGTAGATTAATTCTATTTGTAACACGTTATTATTGAGAACAATATATGGTATGCAATTCAACAATTCACTTCTTTTTATAAAAATCTTAGGATATATAAAATAAATGAATAATCCGAAGATCAGTGTTTTGATGCCGGTATTTAATGGCGAAAAATTCATAGATGCTGCAATTAAAAGTATTCTCAATCAGTCTTTTACCGATTTTGAATTCCTTATTATTGATGATGGCTCAACTGATTCCAGCCTTAAAATTATTCAATCACATCAAGATATTCGGATAAGGCTTTTAAAAAATACTTTAAATCAGGGATTAGCAGCCACTTTAAACAAAGGGATTATTGCTGCCAAGGGGGAGTTTATTGTCAGGATGGATTGTGATGATATCAGCCATGATACAAGGATTGAAAAACAATTGGTGTTTATGGGCCAAAATCCCGAGATTGGTATCAGTGGAACCTGGATGGTTTCTATGGAAACTAATGAAACCAATAAATATCCTCAAACAGATGAAGAATGTAGGACTTTCAAATTTTTCAATAGCCCATTGGCACATCCAACAGTTATAATAAAAAGAGAATTGTTGATCAGCAAAAATTTAATGTTTTCGCTCAATTACCCTGTTTGCGAAGATTTTGAACTTTGGCGCAGGTGCATGCAACACACTAAACTAGGAAATTTGTGCGAACCACTTTTATCGTATAGGGTACATGGTTCAAATTTATCAATCAAAAGCAAAACCCTTCAAACAAAAGCATTGATAAATTACTATAACGATGAATTATCAGTTTTGGGTATCACTCCTGGATCAATTAATGAAGAATTACATTTTGCACTGATAAGACCAGAGATTTCTGATTTAATAAAGTCGAAATACACTTTCAGTGATTTTGAACTTTGGTCAAACGTATTAGTTGATCACAATACTAAAAACAAGGTTTTTGAGAAAACATATTTTGAGAACCTACTTAAAGAGAGGCTGACTATTGTTGCGTTACATTATTTAAAAAGTTGGCCTACCTGGTATTATTATCATAAGTCAGTACTAACATCAGGTGATTTCTTTTTTAAAGAATTTTTCAGATTTGCAATAAAGGTCCTAATTGAAAAATTCAAGAAAAAGTTGGCCAAGAAGTAGCTTCTTGAAGCTTTATCCACATGAAAAAAAAAGTATTGTTTATTCCTGAATTTATTGAATCCGGAGGTGCAATGACTTATGCCCTTGAGGTTTTAAATTATTATGCGGAAGCGGGTTATGCTGTGAGTGTATGTTTGCCTCTTGAGAGCCAGTTTCCTGAAGTGATGAAAGTCATAAAAGCACTTAACATTAAGTGTTATACAATTAATAGGAGGTGGAAAGGCTTTAAAAATTTCTGGAGGATAAGTCCCTTTAACTATGTATTAGATTTTATTTTGATATTTAAGGTTTATCAAAAAACTAAACCTGACTTGCTTATGGTTTCATCTATTTATCCTGAATCATTTCTTGGATTAGCAATGCTCCCGAAACCTTTTATCGGTATAATACATACCTACCACATGTTTAACATACCGATTTTCGATAGATGGCCATATTTTCAACACACACACAACCTTTTAAATAATTTTATATTAAATAAAGTATTTAATGGTCCAAATAAAAAATTGATTGCAGTTTCTGAATTTGCAAAAAGCCAGCTTCTAAAATCATTTATTATCCCATCAGATACTTTTTCATTAATTTATAATTTCGGAATAAAATCATTCAACAATTCCTGCAAAAGAACTAAAGATAATAAATTCCGCATTCTCACACTTGGACATGTGAGAGAGTATAAAAACCCATTTCTGTGGATTAAGGTAGCCGAAAAAGTAATACACAGTTTACCTGAAAAGGAAATCGAATTTATTTGGGGTGGCAATGGCGAATTATTGGAGGATTGCAAACAAACAGTTATGGGATCAGAACTAGAAAACAAAATTAGATTCACTGGCCATGTGGGAGATGTTGCCGAATATTATTCAACGGCATCCATGTATTTTCAACCAAGCTTAATTGAAAGCCACGGAATAGCTGTTGTTGAAGCAATGGCTTATTCTTTGCCATGTGTGGTTGCAAATATTGGTGGATTGCCTGAATCTGTGGAACATGGGTTTAACGGATATATAGTACCGCCTTATGACATTGACGAAATGAGTAAGGCAATAATTTCAATCATTACAAATCCCAGGTTATGCATCGAATTGGGAGAAAATTCTTTACAGGTTTATAAAAAGAAATTTTCATTTGAAATATGGAAAGCAAAGATGGATAGTCTACACATAAATATACAATCAAGTTCAAATTACCGGAAATGAATCCTTTCGGCATTTCAATCATCATTTGCATACACAATGGAGCCTCAAAGATAACCCCAACTTTGAAAGCCCTGAGCGAACAAACAATCCCATCAGGAATCCCAATCGAATTATTGATAATTGACAATGCTTCTACCGACAATACGGCCATTATTGCCCAAAAAACCTGGGAAATATCTGGCTCACCTTTTCCTATCAAAATACTTACGGAACCAAAATTAGGCAAGGCAAACGCATTGAAAAATGGCTACAGTTCTGCCAGCTACGAACTTATGTTGTTGTGCGACGATGACAACTGGTTACAGCCGAATTACTTGAACATTGTGATAGCACTTTTTAGGGAGCACCCCAATATTGGCCTTTTGGGAGGTTATGGAAAAGCATTTTTTGAAACCAGCGAAAAACCAGAATGGTTTGATAAATGGGAAAACTGCTATGTTTGCGGGAAACATCACAGGCAAAATGGTTTTTTGGCTAATCGTGATTATAGTATTTGGGGTGCGGGTTCAGTGATAACAAAAACTGTATGGAATTTCATCATTTCCAACGGGTTTTCTTTTCACAATAGCACCAAAGGGGGAAAAGCTATTGCTGAAGATGCTGAATTATCAATGGCTATTAGCTTTACGGGGTACAAATTATATTTTGACGACCGGCTTTGGTTTACTCACGACTTACGAGGAGGCAGGATAACATGGAAAAACCTGATAGCACAGCAAGCTGCAAATGGAAAGAACAATGCTATTTTGTGTATGTATGAGATTGCTTTAAACCTTAAAACAAATTCTAATGCTTACGCAAATTACTTGTTCATTAAAAAAACATTTGAAATTTCTTTTCGGCTTTTAAAATCATCACTGAAGAGGGAAAACAAACCAAGACAAATTTATTTTTCAAACATTCTTAAGGAACTCTTATTTAATGCAAATAAATATAAAAAAATTTCCTTGGAATCATTTAATTGGATTAATAAGGTCAAAAATAACCCCAAAATATTGGATTAGACTAAATTGTTGGGCTCAATAATAGTACCTAGTACATTTCAACCTCAAATCGTCTCATACTTAGATCGCATATAAATATACTCTTCTGCTATAGATAGATAAATATGCCTGAACTTAGTATAATCATGCCACTTTTCAATAACGAAAGGTATGTAGGCCAGGCAATACAGAGCTTGTTATCTCAAAGCTACACTGATTTTGAGCTTATTGTTGTTGACGATGCATCAACCGATAAAAGTTTACAAATAGTAAAATCATTCAGTGATAGTAGAATTAGAATTCTTCATAATCATCAAAATCAAGGTATAGTATATTCTAGAAACAAAGGGTTAGAAGTTGCAAAAGGCAGTTTTATAGCTCCGTTTGATTCGGATGATGTGGCCATGCCGGAGAAATTCGGGAAACAAATTGATTTTTTGAAAACGCACCCCGAATATGGAATGATTGGATCGTGGGCAAAACAGATAAATGAAGAAGGCAAGTTATTGAAAACAAAATGGAAATTAGATGCAGCTCCTCAAAATATTCCATCTATCCTTTTATTCAGGAACTATTTTGTTCAATCCGCCGTTGTCTTGCGTAGGGAATGTATACCAGAAGGTGGCTACAAACCCGGATATGATATAGTTGAAGATTATGCTATGTGGTTCGATGTTTCCCAGAAAAACAAAGTAGGTAATTTCCCTGAATATCTTATTCAATATCGCATCCATTCGCAGAGTTCAACAGCTTTGGATGATGAACGCCTAAAACGTTGTGAAGCAAAGGTGTTTCAGCATATCTACAATCAACTTGGCATTGAAATAAATGATAAAGCAAGCCTGCTTTTACAAAAAATCAAAATCGGAAAGAAAATTCACAGTTTGATGGAACTGGGAGAAATTGAGGATTTCCTTATGTTGCTTTTGTCTCAAAACAAAAAACTTTTGAGGTATAATCAGCGGGAATTGGAAAAAGTGGTGTTCAACCGTTGGGTAAAATCCTGTTATAAAGCAGGGTTTCTAAGTGCTGGAATGTTAAATATATTTATGAAATCTTCATTGACCAAACTCTTTTTTAGTTGAATTTGATGAACGGGAAAAGAATTGTAAGCGTTTCCATTATTGTACCTAATTATAACAATGGTAGGTTTTTGCATGATTTTATTCAAAGTGTCCTCAATTCATCCACTTACCCAACGGAATTGATTATTGTTGATGACGGCTCTACCGATGATAGCATACAACGAATAAGGGAATTCGGGAAATTGGATTTTTTAACCTTGATTTGTTTTAAAGAGAATAGGGGATTGACTGCCGCGCTCAATGCCGGATTGGATGTAGCAAGCTGTAAATATATTATGAGAGCCGATCCTGATGACATATTGCTTCCGCAACGAATCGAAACGCAATTTGAACACATGGAAAAAAACCCTGAAATTGACGTTTTGGGGAGTAATGTGAGCTATTTTAAAAGTACAAATGGTGCAGTCCTTAATATTTCAAATTTCCCTACCAACCATGCTCAAATTGAATCGACATATCGCAGCGGTGAACATGGCTTGCAGCATCCAACAGCCTTTGTTAGGGGTGATATATTTCGCAAATACAAATACCAGCGTATAAGTCCAGGCGAAGACTACGAATTGTTTGCACGGATGATAAAGGATGGTTTGAAATTTGCAAACCTTACTTCACCTTTGTATCTTATGAGAGTTCATCCAAACAGTTCAACAAGCAACCTTAAGTTGGAATCAATCCGACAAACTTTTAAATTTAGGGATGAAATTTTCGGAACTAAGACAAAATCCTTATGGGTGCACATTTATTTCCTGCATATTAGCCATTATCGTAGTTATCAGTTGGCCGAAAACGGAATTTTGAAATACTTGCATTTGGCAATTTCAGCAATAATGTATCCACGCAAAATTTGGAAACGGTTATAAACAATTTCACTATCTGATTAAACGTTTTTTAGTGGTCCCACCATTACAAGTTTTATAATAGCTTGAAAAAACAATAAGATTCACAAAAAACATCTGATTAATGATTGAAAGCAGCTATATAAATATCGAATACTTCATATTAAAAAACTGATTTTAAACTGTCAACCAGATCAGCTATGCAGCAGTACCTAATATTTGGTTGGATTGAGTAACTAAACCCATCGGAAAAAATCCCATCGGAACTTTATCTCGATCAAAACCCTGACGTTATTAAATCCGGGATGAACCCATTAATCCATTATTTAAAGTTTGGGGAAAAGGAAGGTCGCTCAACTCATTAATTGACTTCTCTTTTTGGTTAATTTCTTGGTTGTCAAACAAGATAATTATCGTGCCTTCGAAAATGAAGCTGAAAATACCTCCTTGTATTCTCAATATTCTTCTTGTATTAACACCAAAAACTGATACACTTGTAAATAAAACGGATGAAAATTTTATCTGCTCTTTATCTTGCACACTTTTCAAATTAGAGCTTTAAAAACAAAAAAAAATGCCCTTTATTCCTTTTTGTGATCTTAGCAGGGCTTTGGCCCCAATTCGTGGTGATATTGACGCTGCTATTGTAGGTTGCCTTGACAGGTCTTCTTTTTTACATGGATTTCAAACCAAAGCTTTCGAAGAAGAATGGGCTGCCTTTTGTGGCCAAAAATATGCTGTATGCTGCAACAGCGGGACTGATGCCCTCACACTTGCTTCGACTGCACTTGGAATGACTTCAGCAACGATTCCGGCAAATACTCTTCCTCTTACAGGAATAGGGCTGCATCGCGGAGGATCAAAGGTACATATTGCAGAAATCAACCAAGAGGGTTGGATGTTAGAGCAAAATGACGATGCTGTACCTGTTTTAATTTATGGTCGCATACCAGACCAATCTTCTAAACAAGCTACACTTTACGATGCTGCCCATGCACATGGTTGGAAACCACCAATTGGTTCATCTGCAGCTTGGAGTTTTTATCCAACTAAAACTCTTGGAGCCTTGGGTGATGCAGGTGCTGTAACTACCAATGATGCTGACCTCGCTACTTACATGCGCGAATTGAGCGGCAGGGACGATAAGCTACACGATCGGCGCCAAATTACCTCCCGGATTGACGAAATACAAGCAGCCGTTTTAAGGGTCAAACTGCGGTATCTGGATTTATGGTTAGACCAACGAAAGGATATTGCCGATCAATACAATAAAAGATTTGATGGCATGGGAATAATCTTGAACGGTAAGTCATTGCATCACTTGTATGTTGTTAGGGTTCCCAAACGTGACGGTTTAATGGCTTTCCTCAACAAACGTGGTATTGGCTGCAAGATTCATTGGGCACAGCCTCTTCATAAAATGGCTGGTCCCTGGCAGAATTTCGAGAATTGTTCCGAAGCAGAAAATTGGTGCAACTCAATTCTCAGCCTGCCATGCTATCCTGGATTGAGAGCCGATGAAATAAGCATTATTTGCGATGCCGTTGAAGAATACTGTACTATCAATAATTCAGATATATTGGAGTCCCAATTTTCAAGGAATACCTGATTGAAAAGATATTAAAAGATAAAACGCTTAGTCCACTCCGAAAAGTCTTTTTTCTCCACAAAATGTTACCCTTAGCCTGCCGAAGTGGCACAAAGGCTCTAAGTTACATAAGCCTATAACGCTGATTAACAACACTCTGTGTACCTCTGTGTTCTCTGTGCCTCCGTGGTTTTTTTTAAGGTTATCGGAGTGGACTCAACGCTTACACTCTAAAAAACTGATATGATTTTTGATTGGTTAAAACTACCAGACAAATATTTTTCTGGCAGAGCAAATAAAGTCAAACCAACCTTGGCAGCTACTTTAGCTGCTGAAGATATGCAAGCCGATGCGGCGTGTATTGGCCGGCGTTTTTCTGTTGGCTCACGACCAGTCATACGCTGGATCAAGGGAGACGGGTTGGATGATATGGTAACCCGTGCAGCAATTGGACAGGCAACACGTCTTTTTGGTTCTGAAGTTGATTATTGCATTTGTACGCAAGGCATTGAAGCAGATCGGGTTAGACGTATTCTGGAATGGGCCTCCCAACCCGTTGAATGGTGGCCAGTCTCCGAAGAGGATAACCCGCAACTTGCCCAATTATTAATAGAAGCAGGGTGCGAACCTACTAATTTTGGTTATTGGTGGAAATGGTTCCCAGAAAGGGTAAGGCCAGATGCTCCTGAATGGATACTTGATGGGGATATGGTTATAACCGGTATACCGGATTGGTACCGTCAATGGCTTGAAGGCTTGGATTTTGTGAGGCTTTCGCAGGATGGCGGCGGCCACGACTTAATATACGGAAGATATGCCAGACTGATTGATAAAGACTTAAGATTCTACTCAGGTTTGGCATCACTTTCGCCAAAATGCAAATTCATGCCCAAGTTAATGGAAGTGGTGGTTGAACAGCCATTAGCAGCAGGGCATAATGGTAAAAACGACATGGATGAGCAAGGGATTATTGCAGCTACATTTCAAAAATTGAACGCAAAACCAATTCCCTTGTATGAATTTCCTTTTTGCATTGCTTTCCAGGATTATATTAATTATGGATTAAAAGGTGAGCAGGGTAATGTATGGGGTTATCATTTTGGAAATGCTTTTGTTATGGAAAATCCCCATTTTGAACGGCTTACAACAGAAGAAGTAATTTTTTCTAAGCCTGAACCCAGCCTTATAGAAAAATTCCAGTGGCTCGGAAACCAAGGACAATGGGGTATTCCGGGCTGGTCAATGAATGAGCATTGTACGGAAATTATTCTAAATCATGCCGCCCTATTTGCAGGAAAAGAAGTGTTGGAAATGGGAACTTCACGGGGCAGGCTCTCCGCCATGTTGGCGACTTTAGGATGTAATGTTACTACTATTGATCATATAGATAGGAATGCTCGTAAAAACCTCCAAAACTTGACAGTGGAAGTCATAATTGATGATGCCATCCACTTTTTAGAAACAAATAACCAAAACTTCGATCTTATTATTTGCGACCTGCATGGAAACTCAGCTACCGAGTGGAAGCAATTCTCCAAACCACTTATGAGGTGTGTTCACAGCGGCAGTACTTTGATTATCAGCAATGCATTACTTGGTAAAATTCCTGGATGGCACCAAGAAACTGGAGTTCAGTGGTTTTTGAAACAAATACCTAAGACTTGGCAGGTTCAAGTTTTCAGCCAATCCTTACCTGGTGTGGTTGTAGTGGCACGAAAAAGTAAAACAAGCAAAACCTTCGATAAGAAAAGTTTTATTGAAAGGTTTTCGATAATTCCTTTTTTCAAACTGCAAGCCTACAAGATAAAAGGTATTAGAAAAACATGGTTATGGGCCAAACTTTTCGCGCAAACCAGAATTATCAGCCAGAGTAGCCTTTTTGATAAGAAATATTATGTGCAAAACAATCCTGATGTAAAATCGTCAGGCATGTCAGCCACCAAACATTATCTTCTCTATGGTGGATTTGAAGGGAGGAAGCCTTCTGAAAAATTCGATAGTCAGTTTTATTTGGAGCATAATTCGGATGTAGCTAATAGCGGTATGAATCCGTTGGTTCATTTCCTTAAATATGGGAAATTTGAGGGGCGGCAAGTTTTTCCGGAACACGCTAAACCCAAACCATTGATTAACTGCTATTCAAATCCATTAAAGGAATATTTTTACAACAACCGGAAAAATATCATCCACAAGTGGTTACATTATTTTGAAATTTATCATAAGCATTTTAACAGATTTGCAAATACCGAATGTGTTATCCTCGAAATCGGAGTCGGTCAGGGCGGAAGCCTGCAAATGTGGAAAAACTACTTTGGTGGCAGAGCGAAAATTTATGGTGTTGATATTGATCCAAATTGCAAAGACTTTGAAGAAGAAAACATTGAGATTTTCATAGGGTCACAAGCCGATAGGAATTTTCTTCAAAACTTGAAGCAAATACTGCCAAAAATTGATATCTTGATTGATGATGGTGGCCATACTATGGATCAACAGATAACATGCTTTGAAGAACTGTTTGATCACATAAAAGAGGATGGGATTTACCTTTGTGAGGATACCCTTACATCCTATTGGGAAGAATTTGGCGGTGGATTGAAAAAACAAGGGTCCTTTATTGAATTTACAAAAAACCTAATAGACCATCTTCATGGATGGCACATCCGGAACAATAGCCTTGAACCACAAAAACATGCTTGTAATATTGGATCATTACATTATTACGATAGCATTTTTATTATTGAGAAGGAGAAAAGATGCATGCCCCATCATGAAAGAAGAGGCGAAAACATCCATGAGGTGTTTATTTATAATGACCAGTTTGAAATGAATATCTTACTTCTGAAGTTGAAAATACTTGGAGTCGAATTGCCTGATAATTATGAGCTTACTGCCCTTAAGAATAATTCCGGATTAATCCAATATATTTGCGGTGAAAAGTACGAAGGAACGATTTGGCCTTCAGAGGGTGAAACAATGATTGGCTACAAACGCCTTACAAATCTTGAATTTTGTATTATTGATACAATTAATAATCAAATTGAAGGAGATTTAATTGAAACCGGTGTATGGCGCGGTGGGTCTTGTATATTTATGAGAGCATTGTTAAAAGATCTGGGTGTTTTAGACAAAAAGGTTTGGCTGGCTGATTCGTTTTCGGGCCTTCCAGAACCAAATGTGATTGTCTATCCACAGGACAAAGATTTGAACTTGCATCTTTTCAATGAACTGGCCATTTCATTGGAAGAGGTAAAAAACAACTTTGCAAAATATAATCTGCTTGACGATCAGGTTAAATTTTTAAAAGGTTGGTTCAAAGACACCATGCCGGTTGCACCAATAGAAAAACTATCAGTCCTTAGGTTGGATGGCGACCTGTATGAATCAACCATAGATGTTCTTTTATACCTCTATCCAAAACTTTCAATTGGGGGTTATTGCATCATTGATGACTGGGGCGCCATTGATGCCTGTCGAAATGCAGTTGAAGATTACCGAAAAGTATTCGGTTGCAATGAACCGATTCAAACAATTGATTGGACAGGAGTTTATTGGAAAAAGGAACAAGAAGTTACTCCGAAGCCCAAAGAATACTTTATCAAAATGATACAAACCAAGTAATCGTATGGGAATAAGCAATTTTATTTTTACCAAACCAAGGTTTAACGAGAAACCCTCTGCATGGGTTGAACATATTCCGTTTGCATTTTTTTTGATCGAAAAAATTAAACCGCGGATATTTGTGGAGCTGGGAACTCACTTTGGAAATTCATATTTCGCATTTTGTCAGGCAATCTCCGAAATAAAAATTAATTGCAAAGCTTATGCAGTTGATCAATGGACCGGCGATGAGCAAGCAGGCAATTATGGGGGTGAAGTATTCGAATATGTAGATAGCATCCATTCGAATCATTTTGCCGAATTCTCAGTTCTGCTAAAGATGACTTTTGATGAAGCTATTGCTAATTTCTCGAATCAAAGCATTGATCTTCTGCACATTGATGGATTGCATAGCTATGAGTCGGTAAAACATGATTTTGAAAACTGGTTACCCAAAATGAGTGATCAGGGAGTAATCGTTTTACACGACACAAATGTGCATGAAAAAGGGTTTGGGGTTTGGAAGCTCATGGAAGAAATCCGTGGGAAATATCCATCCCTGGAATTTGTCCATGGGCATGGATTAGGATTAATCTGTGTAGGGAATAATATTGCTCCTGAATTGCTTGAATTTGTCGGGAATGGGAAAAATGATTTTTTTACGTTGCAATTATTTGCAGCACTCGGTCGAAGTATTTCACTTACAAGCCAATTCAACTCAAGAAAAGAAGAGCTTCAACAATTGAGCTTCCAGCTTCAGGAACAGAGCAAGCTTTTTAACCTGCAACAAGAGCAATTTATTAATAGCATTACTAATCTCCAAATTATTGAGGCAAATCATTTAATCCAATTGGATAAGTATGAAAGAGAAATCCACCTACTTAATGAATCAAATCAGAAAAATCAGCTTGAAATCCAAAATAAACTATTGACAATAAATAGTTTAGAGGATGAGTTAATTAAAACCAAAAATCAACTTGCAAATCGTGAGTTGGCTAACTTGCAAATTACCAATTCGATTTCATGGAAATATACCAAGCCTTTCCGAACTGTATCAGAAGCTTATCCTGGGTATAAACGATTTATACATAAGCTGCTCAAAAAACATGAGGTGGGTTTCGGAAAAAATATTGAATCGAATACCCATAGCAATTTACCGACCTTAAAAACTGACATACTGTTTGGAGAAGAAGTACTTCAAAAAAAACTTCAAGCTCCAAATTCAAAAATCCCATTTCATACTGTATCTGTTGATATTATTATATGCGTACACAATGCGCTTGAGGATGTAAAAAAATGCCTGTCTTCAATTCTTGAATATACGCATCCACCATATCAAATCTTACTGATAGATGATGGAAGCCAGACTGATACACAAAAATTTCTGGAACAATTTAGTATTTCCCAGGGATGTAAATTGATCAGGAATGAAAAAGCTTTAGGTTATACCAAAGCAGCAAACCAAGGATTAAAGGCATCGGCGGGATCCATGTCAATGTTGCTCAATAGCGATACTATTATCGGAAATAACGAATGGCTTGATAGGATGATTTGTTGTGCGCTTTCCGAACCCGAAATAGGAATCGTAAGTGTTTTGTCCAACACTGCATCATGGCAATCCGTTCCGCAAATATTTAATGGAGACGACTGGGCAGACAATTCCCTGCCTAATAATTTCAGTATTGCACAGATGGCAAAGATGATTACGATCGACTCGATCAGTATTTATCCAAAATTACCTTTCCTTAATGGGTTCTGCCTGTTAATAAAAAAAGATTGCTTGCATGAAGTTGGCTATTTTGATGAAATATCCTTCCCTGAAGGATATGGTGAAGAAAATGATTTCTGCATGAGAAGTGCTTCCAAGAATTGGAAACTTGCGGTTGCAGATGATGTTTATATATACCACGCCCAGTCAAAAAGCTACTCAACCGAGAGAAGACAAAAAATTGCCAAGTTATCCGATGTTGCCCTAACCAAAAAACATTCTGCTGATCTGGTATCGAAAGGTGTTTTATTATGTAAAGAAAACCTTGTCCTTCATGGTATCCGATCACGGGTTGCACATTTTGTCAAACTGGCTCAAACTAAGCAAGAAAGCTTGAGCAAATACAGTACTAAGAAAATTTTATTCGTTTTGCCCGTTACTGCGTTGGGCGGGGGTGGAAATGTGGTGATTCAGGAAATCAGGGCACTCCGATCCATGCAGGTCGATTGCTATATTGCCAATAAATCTGAATACAGATTTTCGTTTGAGTCAGCTTATGAAATCGATGATATACCAGTAGTATATTTTGATTCAATCGATTCTTTAGGTTTGCAATTAGATTATTTTGATGCCGTGATAGGAACTGCATGGACCTCGATTGAATGGATCCGCGAAGCGATTCAAATTACAAAAAGCAATATCCTATCTGCTTATTATATACAGGATTACGAACCCTATTTTTATACTGAAGGAAGTAAAAACAGAAAAGAAGCACTATCTTCATATAGCCTCATTCAGGGGATGAAGCTTTTTACCAAAACGGAATGGAACAGAAATGAAGTATTCGTTAATACAGGTTTGGAATCAACCATCATTCATCCAAGCCTAAATATGGATATTTTCCGGCCTTTGCTCGATAAATCCTTCACAAATAAAATTTATATCACAGCGATGGTCAGACCCGAAACCCCAAGAAGGGCACCCGAACTGACACTCCAGACTTTAAAAGAAATAAAAGGGCAGTTTAATAATGAGGTCGAAATCATAACTTTCGGTTGCGACCAGCAAGAACCACTTATCCTAAAATATAAGGATGAATTCGACTTTAATCATTTCGGGGTTTTAACTCCAGAACAACTGTCGATACTGTTCAATAAATCGCATATTTTTATCGATATGTCTGAATTTCAAGCCATGGGGTTGACAGGCATGGAAGCAATGGCTTGTGGCAATTCAGTGATTTTACCAATACAAGGTGGTTCCGATAGCTTTATCAGGAACGAACTTAATGGCTTCCTCATTGATACATCAAACAGTACTGCATGTGTTTCAGTTGTAAATCTACTTGTAAAAAACAGAATAACACTATCGAATGTTGCTTTTAGGGCTGTTTCCGATATTTGTCAATTTTCGCCCATATATTCCGCTAAAAATATCTTGTCCTGTTTATTTGATACCATGCAATAATGAAAGAAGTATATATACTACCAGAGTTTTGGGACAAGAGCCATATTGGAGCATGTGGATGGATCCGATTATTAAACCCATTGCTGGCCTCTACATTCCAACCGTCGTTTCGTGTGCAATATGGCTATGATATTGATTTAACAAACCATCTGGATATTGTTATATTTGAGCGTTTATGGCATCCGATGGCTGTTGACATAGATTATACCCGAAAATTATTAAAAGATTTAAAAGCAATAAAAACCAAAATCGTTTATAGCATAGATGATAATCTTTTTGACTACCACTATACTCAAAAGAGCGATTGGTTCAAATCTAAGCATTTATCCTTGCTTCATCTTTTTCTACATTATGCTGATTTGGTGGTTGTTTCAACTGAAGCTTTAAAGGAGAGAATCTCCAATTACCATCCGAATATTGAAGTAATAAAGAATGTGATCCACATACCTGAACGTATTTATCCTCAACAAAAGCGAGAAAACAAAACCAAATTCGGATATTTACTGTCACCAGACAATATAACTTATTTGTTTCAAATTATTGAACCTTTAAAAGAAGTGCTTTACCAATACAGAAAGGAAGTTGTATTTGAAATAATAGGCCATCCGAGCCCACATCTCACCAAACAAATATTCAATGATTTACCCGTAGAGTTTCATTTTCCTCCAGATTCCGCTTATCGAAACTATATTAAATGGATTGAAAGAGGCAGGTTATGGGATTTTGGCCTGGCACCAATAAGCAGCAATTCTTTTACAGTTTGTAAATCAGACATGAAATTCCTTGACTTTACACGTTTGGGAGTTCCAGGAATCTTTACTGATTTCACCCCATATAAAGATGTAAAACAACAATCTGCTGGATACTTGTCTAAAAATGATTGGGATACCAGCATCAGGTTCATGATTGAAAGCCCTGAAAAACGGGCAATTTTGTTGCACAACGCTGAACATTATGTTTCGTCAGAGCGAAACCCTCAGGTTCAAGCCCGTGAATGGCTTGATGTTTTCGATTCTTTAGTCTAATCAAACACAAATAACAAATACACAAATCAAATGGAAGAAAAAATAAAAATGGTACAGGCAGTGTGTTCTGGTTTTAAGGTTGCCTATATTGAAATGCCTTTTGAACATGCAGGGATCGAAAGTTTTGACCTGGTAGTTCTAAGGGTTAATTTCGAAAAGAAATACAAGAAAGCCATTCCTGCCTCTGAATGGTTAAATTATACCTGCATGAAACAGATTTTCGATTTTTATACCAATATTCAGGCAGAATAATGAATAGTTCGGCATCAACATTCAATAAAGAGTTGACGATAAATATGCCCCAGATGGCAATTGAAGCTCTTTCGGAGAACTGGTTATTCAAGGAAATCGGTGATGTGCATTGGGATTTATTATGCAAAGGACTGAATATGAAGTCATCGGAAATAAAAGATGAACTTAACAACCGTCTTTATGCAACATTTGTTAGAATCCGTTTCACAGGAACCCATGATTTATCATCGTATAACGAAAGTGAAAAAATACGATTACAGGCCGAAATAAAAAGATTTGGCCATAGTATGTACCACAGTAAAATTGAACTGGAGGCAAAGGATAAAAAAATTGAAGCTGAATTATTGACCAGTTTTTCGATTAGAAACGACTCCGACAACAGCAAACTTGTTAAAAGTCAACCAATTATAAGTGCCAACCAAATTCCGGAGCATGAATCGCTCCCCGAATTTGCCAATCAATATCGTTTGCTCAAAAAAAAAGAAGTCCAGGCAATTGAACTAAACGAAACTGTGTTCGAACAAACTGACAATTCCATTGCGAGGATTGAATATGAACTTAACCCCTATTATGATTTGAATGGGGTTGGATTATTATACTTTGCTGCTTACCCCATCATTAACGATGTTTGTGAAGCGAAGTATTTTAACAAACTGAATAATGATTCCTCGAACTGGGAACTTGCATACAGCACCAAAGCCAGGGATGTTTTCTATTTCGCGAATTGCAATATCCAGGACAGAATCGAATATGTGTTGCATGATTACCAGTTTTGGGGTCAGAAAATAAAATTGTCAAGTTCGTTGATACGGAAAAGAGATGGGGCAATACTTTCAAAAATCTTCACTATCAAAGCACTACGACAAAATGGACAATTACATCGCTAAAAAGTGAAAATTATTAATCATTAAATGATATAACATAATAAAATTGTTCAAAATACTGTGTTTACAGAAATAAGTGAGGGTATTACAATATGAAACTTAAAATTGGGATTTTACTCGCTTGCTTGGGCCTGATAATTGGTTTTACTGGCTTGTACTATTATACAACACCTTTATCTGTCAACAAAGCACGAGAATCCAACAGACCAATCGGATTTATAACCAAAGGAAAGTTATATGTTCAGAAGGCCCGTGTAAACCGGAATTACATATATGGTCTCGAGCTAAAATTAGCAACTTGGAACAGGGAAAACCATAATACCACACAATTGGTTGTTTTCAACAATCAAGATGAAATACTTTTTCAAAAATCCATCAAAGCTGAGGAAATTAAAGACAACCAATTTCATGAAATCAGTTTCGGAAAGAGTATTTTTTGCGGGAATGAAGACTACCTTTTCATAGGATTATACTCTGATGATGGAACAAATGAAAATAGTATCACAATGTGGTGCGATACCTTAGCTGATCAAGGTTCATTATCCGTAATGCATTATGATGGTGGCCGATTATCAACAGCAATTGAGCAAAACCATGAAACCATGCTACAGGGTAGTATGTGCTATAATATTCATGAATCCTCATTACCATGGTCTTTGAAAAATATTTTGATATGCAGCGTTCTCATCATTCTACTGGCAAGCATTACCCTACTTTATTTTATAGTTATAAGAAGGTTCAGCCCTTTACAGAAATTAAAGCCGGAAATTGTATTTTTATGCATCGCCTTGCCTTTTGGGATTTCTTTTATGGTCTTTACCAAACCCTTCAGTGCACCCGATGAACCTGGCCATTTTCTAAGGGCATATCAGGTTTCCGAACTCAATATCTTCAAAAAGGAGCAGGTGTTCCTTTCCTCAATCGGCAATTTTGTAATTGATGCAAGAAAATTCCAATCGCATAAAATGGATTCCAGGATATTAAAAGAAATGTCAATGTATTATCCTGATTCAGGGAAAACCTTTAAATACTGGACTTACGATTTGTATGTCCCTTATATTCCACAGACAATTGGAATTTCTATCGGAAAAATGCTCAACCTTTCTCCTTTGTGGCTTTACAACTTGGGGCGATTATCAAATCTTCTTTTTGCAATAACATTGATATACTTTGCAATTAAAATAATCCCCACTACAAAATGGATGCTGGTTTTCATCGGATTGATGCCAATGTCCGTTTACTTATTCTCAACTATATCGCATGATGCATTTACGATTAGTTTTACATTTTTATTATTTTCCTACATTTTGTATTTAGCCTCTCCAAAAGTCGAAAAACTCAAGAAAAAGGATTTTGTAGTCCTTATTTTACTAATTCTGATGTCATCTTTGGGCAAGTTGCCGTATAACTTCATTGGATTACTATTTCTAATTATCCCAATAATAAAAGCAGCCTCCAGGAAAAAGTATATTATATATTTTGCTGTACTGATTATCATGCTTATATGTGGTTATTCATCCTTCTATTTCATCCGTAATATGCTAAATTATGAGCCATTATTGGATTTACCGATGGTATATACCCAACTCGGGGATAAAAGCAAAAACCTGCCCATAATTTTGAATGACATCCCACGATTTATCGGCCTAATTGCAGATGATATCCTTTTTCTTAGCACCAAATTATATCTGATTGGTTGTTATGGCACTTTCGGGAAACTTGAATATCCATTATCCTACTCAATGACAATATGCTTTTTTATTTGTCTGATCCTTTATACTTTAACCGGAAATGAAACATCTTTCCGACTTAAACCCTTTCAAAGAATGTTTATCCTGATGGTCTTTGTAATGTGTATAGGGCTAATAATGACCGCATCATATTTATACTTCACTCCAATCGGTTGCAATCGGATAGCAGGTATTCAGGGAAGGTATTTCATCCCACTTTTACCGCTTGCAGGTCTAAGTATTTATGGATTATTACCTTTTTTTTCTTCAAAAGTAAACCAATTATCTGTTTTAAATAGGATTGGAATTGAAGGAAAATTGAAATTTATCGAATTCAATTCCAGATTAAATAAGTTTCTTCAATTCGTATTGATCTGTTTTTCGGTTTCTTCATTATTATTTTCCTTAGCAATCCTTTATGTAGCTTACTTCTAAGAAAACAGGATAAAGATGCCTTTCAATTCTATCACTTTCATTTACTTTTTTCTACCACTTAGCCTAATTGCTTATTATCTTGTTCCCCCTAAATTCAGGAATACGATATTATTGATTTCAAGTCTGGTGTTTTATGCCTGGGCTGGAATAGCTTTTCTATTCTTATTGGTTTTCTCCTCTATCATCAACTTCATTTTTTTTGTTTCTATTAGCCGCAACCGAAACCCAAGAACGAGAAACAAACTTTTTGTCTTTGGAGTAATTTTCAATGTTCTGTTTTTGTTCGTTTTTAAATATTTACCAGCTATCAATGTGGCAATTGGGCTTTCTGATGTTGGTACACATATTTTAGGGATAAATAGTATTGTTTTACCTTTAGGAATATCTTATTACACTTTCAAAGCTATCAGCAGTTTGGTCTATATCAATGGTTCTACTAATGATGATGGGGTTAATTTGATAGATTACTTGGTATATTTAACAATGTTTCAGCAAATTGCATCAGGCCCGATTGACCGATACCAAAAGTTAAACTCACAAATCTACCACCGGAACCCAACTGCTGGGCAATTTATTTCAGGGATCAGAAGATTTGCCCTTGGCTTATTTAAAAAGGTCATTATTTCTGGTCCTTTAGGTATTATCTCAAGTCAGATATTTGCTATTTCACCAGAGAATTTATCTACACCAATAGCTTGGTTAGGAGCAATTACTTTTGCACTTCAGGTTTATTATGATTTTTCTGGCTATACGGATATGGCCATTGGATTGGGGAAATTTTTTGGATTTGAGTTTTCCGAGAACTTCAATTTCCCTTTTGTATCCCGATCTATCAAAGAATTTTGGAGAAGATGGCATATCACCTTGTCTAACTGGTTGCGCGATTACATATTTCAACCATTGGCCTATTCGCTTAATTTAAAGTTAGATGCAGAATCGTACTTTTGGATTAGAAAATCAGATTTGATTTATTACGCGACTACGGTATTGACTTTTCTTTTATGCGGTATTTGGCATGGTGCAACATGGCCGTTTATCATTTGGGGGTTGATACATGGTTTGCTTGTTTCATTTGAAAAAACAAAAGCAGGGAAATGGGTATGTACACGCTACAAAATAGTCGGGCATATATATTTTCTTTTCTTTATAACAGTAAGTTTTGTGGTTTTTCAGGCAAAAACCATGGATTCAGCCGTACAATATCTTGGTACTATGCTTGGTTTTGGTTCAGGGGAGATTTATTGGCCTTCTTTAACACAATATATCGACCGTGAAACTTCCATCATTTATGTTTTGGCAATTTTGGGAGCAACCACAATTCTTGACAAAATAAATTCCAGCATACCTGTTTTTGATTTGAACAACAAAAGATTACAGAAGATTTATAATTCATCCTATCATTTAATTATTTATTTCGGTATAGCAATGACAATACTTTTATCCACTATAATCATTATTTCAGGCACAAGTAATTCATTTCTTTATTTCCAGTTTTAAGACACAAAAAACGTTTCATCAATGGCCACACTTTTTAATCGTCGGTTTTTTATTTTCACTGCCTTCATCGCCGGGTACATTTGTATTGCACTGACATTTGCGTCTTTCCACAGGAATTACAACTTTAAACCTGTTCTTATACCCAAAGGAGAGCATAATAAACCTTTGGGTAGAATTATTGCCGGTACTGTATTTATTCAAGAGATACAAATGCATAACGACTTCCTGTGTGCTATTGAAATTGAACTGGCCACCTGGAACAGAACCAACAAAAATCGCAACAAACTGGTTATTTTAGACAATGGTTTTACTATTCTGCAAGAAATCGAATTTCAATCTGACAGTATCAAAGACAATAGTTTTCGTTCTTTCTTTTTTAAAAAACCAATTGAAATTGGCAAGGACAAGCATTTTTTCGTTTGTCTTTTATCTGAGGATGGACAAGATAACAATTGCATCACTGCGTGGACAGATACAGTTGCTACAACAGGTAAACTCTATCAGGAATCAATTTCAAAATTAGGTCTTCAAGAAACAGTTAAAACAAGGAAAAACCTTTTAAAAGGAAGTTTACAGATTAAAACCATTGAATCAGAAAAAACCGGTTTTATAATGGCTTTCTTATTTATGTTTTGCTTACTCGGTATATCCACGGTGCTAATCTATAAATTGAAAGGGGACCAAACAGTCAGAAGTATTGAATTAATCTTATTAATATTTTTTGTCATCTCACTTTTAACTCCGTCTTTGTACTTCATATTCATGCAAACTGAAAAAAAAGAAAAAAGTAATTGGGAAAAGAGGATGTTGGCAACAAAACCTGTATTTGATATCCGAAACTTGGGTGAGTATCTTCCACAAATGCAAAGCTTTATAAATGACCATATCCCTTTCCGAGACGAAATTATATCGTATAAAGCAGGCTTTTACTATAAATATTTTAAAAAATCCAGTTTCCCAAATATCTCAGTGATAGGAAAAGAGGGTTGGATTTTTAGAACAGGCGAAAAAGATGCGATAGAAGGAAACAGAGATATTTCTAAAGATGAAATTTTAGAGATTGTAAAAATTTTACACACTCGAACCGAATACTACAAGAAAATTGGAATACATTTCTATGTTGCTCTTATACCCATGAAAACTGAATTATACAAAGAATTCTTACCTTCATATTATTCGCAATCTGTGAAAGATAACTATGTAAATGAAATAAGAAGTGAAATAAAGAAGGATACTTTGGTCAGATTCATTGACCTTTTACCCTCATTAATGGATGCGAAAGCAGAAGGCCAGATATACTATAAGAATGACATGCACTGGACTCCCTTTGGTGCTTTTTCCGCATATAAAGATATCATTAATCATATTAAAAAAGATTTCCCTCATGTTCAACCGATAGAAGGCAATCAAATTGAATTTCAATATGCAGGTAAAATTTCTTGGGGAGATGCTATTGAACTCTGCATTCAAGATTATGTATCTGAACCATATTATTTTATCAAATTAAAAAAAATCCCTAACGCAAAAAACTGTAATAAGAAGGGGTATCTTCCTCAACCAAAATTTCATTTACCAAATGAATACGAGATACATAGATGTAGTTCAAACGCGGCAATGCCTAATATTGTAATAATAAGAGATTCATTTTATCAAACATTGGTTGAATTGACAAGTGAAAATTTCAATAATTCTCTTTTTATATGGGATAATTGGGAATATGGAATTAATGAAGAAATCATCAAAAAAGAAAAACCTGACATCGTATTACTGGAGGCATATATCGGATTTCTGCCAAATATCTTAAAAGCGAACAAATAAAAAAGTGGAAATTTTACCTTTACCTATTTCAATAAAAAGAAACAACATAAAATGGAACTCACCATATTAATGCCGTGTTTAAACGAAGCAGAAACTTTGTCGATTTGTATCCAAAAAGCCAGAACATTTCTTTCAAAATACAATATAGAAGGTGAAGTTCTGATTGCCGACAACGGAAGTACCGATGGATCGGTTGATATTGCTTTAAAAGAAGGTGCAAGAATCACCCATGTAAAGGAAAAAGGATACGGAAATGCCTTGAAAGAAGGGATCAAAGAAGCCAAAGGAAAGTTTGTTATCATGGGCGATGCCGATGATAGTTATGACTTTTTACATCTCGAAGAAATTCTTGAAAAACTAAGGGAGGCAAACGATCTTGTTATGGGCGACCGTTTTGCGGGAGGAATAAAATCAGGGGCAATGCCTTGGTTACATAGGTATATTGGGAACCCAATACTTTCATTTATTGGAAGATTGTTTTTCAAAGCCCACATACATGATTTTCATTGTGGCCTCAGAGGCTTTAACCGTGAACGTATCATTAAACTCCGATTAATTACACCAGGGATGGAATTTGCTTCTGAAATGGTTGTAAAAGCATGTATATCGAACTATGAAATCGCCGAAGTTCCAATAGTACTTTATAAGGATGGACGAACAAAGCCACCTCATTTGAATACTTGGCGGGACGGTTGGCGACATCTTACATTTCTGCTCATGTATAGTCCAAAATGGCTTTTCTTTTTTCCTGCCTTAATTCTATTGCTACTATCAGGTACCGGAGTGATTGCGCTGCTGCCAGGAATAGTGAAAGTAAATGCTATTTCGTTTGATATTCATACACTTACAATTGCAGGATTTTTAATTGTACTCTCGTACCAACTATTTCTATTTGCTGCTTTCGTGCGTATATATTCCTTGAATCATGGATTGTATCCTGTTGGGGTTAAACATCTATACTTCTTTAAAATTTTTACTTTAGAAAGAGGTTTAGCAATGGGTTTCATCTTTTTTTTTATTGGTATAATATCTTTTTTTTATTTGCTAAATTTTTGGAGCAGTAAAAATTATGGGGAAATTGATAATATCAGGTTCACTTTCAGAATATTAATACCATCTATTACTTTGATCTCCATTGGCATTCAAACCATTTTTTCAAGCTTTATTCTTAGAATCATTGGCATCAACCCTAACGTAAACTACAAGAATGAAACACATTGACCGAATAATACAAAAACACAGATTTTTAGTTGCTTCCAACGAAATTAATTCAAACAGTAGCATACTGGATATTGGATGTCATCAAGGCGAACTCTTTGAATTCCTAGAAAAGAAAAACATTAGAGGCATCGGACTTGATAATTTGCTTGAGGAGCCAAAAACCCTCAGAAATGGAGAAATCAGTTTGATAAAATCATATTTCCCTAATGAAAGTTTAAAAGGCTTACGGTTTGATTACATAACAGCTTTAGCTGTATTCGAACATATTCAACTTAACGAACAAATCGTAATCGCTCAGTCATGCTATGAATTGCTGCATAAGGGAGGGAAATTGATCATAACAATTCCCCATCCCTTTGTTGATTATATCCTTGATGCCCTGCTAAAATTTAGGCTTATTGATGGGATGAGTCTTGAGGAGCATCAAAACATCAAACCTAAGCAAGTTGTTGAAAATATTCTTGCATCAGGTTTAATTTTAGTCAAACATCAAAAATTCCAGTTAGGATTAAATAATTTGATCGTATTTGAAAAGCCTTTCTAACATGAATTATTGTAAGTTATTTTAAGAAATACTTCTCATTCATTTCGTTTACTGCCACAATAATGACAACATTCTATTTTCACATTGGCCAGGCTAAAACAGGCACTAGTGCAATACAGAGTTTCTTAAATCACAACAGAAAATTGCTCGCCACCAAATATTCCGTACTATATCCAAATTTCGATCAGGATGATTTTACAGAAGGTGATCTACATAACCATGGCCACTTTTTTGAACAAACCAAAGATGACCTTGATCTCTGCATTTTAAAGTTTAATAAATGTGCCCAATATGCAAGTAACTGTGAAATGAACAGCGTTATCATTAGCTTTGAGGGGTTTGAATGGGAATGGTGGCCGTCTCTTATCGCAAAGATAGTTCAGGAACTTAAGTTGGAATATAAGATAATATTATATTTACGGCGACAAGATACATATCTTGAAGCAGCTTGGAAACAATGGGGACACAAAATTAAGGATTGCAAAAATATCCATGAATTTAAAGCGATTTCTAATTTACAGTGGCTTGAAACAACACAAAGATGGCTTAACCACCTTGACATAAGGGCTTTCATTGTAAAGCCGTACGAAAAAAAAACAATTGGAACCGATGTAGTGAAAGATTTTCTCGCAACTTTAAATATTAATGACATTAGTACATTTTCAACTCCGGAATCATGTTTTAGAAATGAAAATCATGGACTAACTTCGGAAGTTATTGAAATATTGAGACTTTGTAGTATTTCGGTTGATAATCCCAACAACCATGGCTTATTAAGTTTTATTTATCTTTCGCTTTCCGAAAAATTCAAGAAAGCCCCGATGGAATCATATCAAATTCTTTCGCCAATTGAAAGGATTCAAATAATCGAAGAATTTACTCCTTCAAACAACAAACTTGCTGAGATTTTCTGGGGAAAAGGGATACCTCTTTTTAGCGAACCTCTGCCAGACATCAACGCCCCCTGGGAAAAGAATTCTGAATTAACTCTTGAGAAAGTGATACCAATTTTGATGGAAATCCTTATTTCACAATCCAATCAGATAGAATTTCTTAAGCAACAGAACCAAAATATGCCAACATTGCTGGAAGACCATAAAATTCAATCCAATGAAGTGCTTATTTTGAAAAATCAAATAAAAGATTTGCAAAATTCGGTTTTTCACAATTTATTATTTTGTTCCTTTCCAAAAGAGATATTTCAAAAAAGTAAATTCAATCAGCAAATTTTAGTTACACGAAAAACAGATGACTTACTCGAAATTATTATAACAGGTGAAGATCCTCAGATTATTCTTCCAGCTTTTAGATTATCAAAGCGCCCAATGATGCTCATCATTGATCTAACCTCATCAATTGCTGGAAAAGCACAAATATATTTTCTTACCTCCCGATGCAAGAATTATTCTGAGTCAAATTCTATTATTAGTCCATTTCCGGATGGCAGAAATCCTATCAGTTTTATTATCCATGAACACGATCTCCGGGGTAGATTAAGACTTGATTTTGAACAAAACGAAAGCGCAATACAAATCCATTCAATTTGCGGTAAAAATTGAAATTAACAAAACTGATTTTTAATGTCAAAAGAACCTGCCATCATCGTAAATTCCATATCAAAAACTTACAAGCTTTATCACTCCAGATATGATATTGTCAAGGAGTTAGTCAATCCTTTAGGGAGGAAATATCACAAAAAGTTTGAAGCACTTAATGATATATCATTTGATGTCGAAAAAGGGGAAGTGCTCGGTATTATTGGACAGAACGGAAGCGGGAAATCTACACTCTTAAAAATTCTTGCTTCAGTTGTAACCCAAACTTCAGGGGAATATTTCTGCAACGGCAGGGTAACGGCCTTGCTGGAACTCGGAGGAGGGTTCAACATGGAACTTTCCGGAATCGAAAACATTTATTACTTGGGAGCAATACAAGGATATTCGAAAAAAGAAATGGCTGGTAAACTTAAGCAGATATTGGATTTTGCAGATATTGGCGAGTATGCTTTTCAACCGGTGAACACCTATTCGAGCGGTATGTATGTGAGGCTGGCTTTTTCGATGGCCATAAATATTGAACCCGACATACTTATCACCGACGAAGCCTTGTCTGTTGGCGACATCAGGTTTCAACAAAAATGTTTCAGGAAAATCAGGGAATTTAAAGATGCTGGAAAAACAATCCTGATCTGTACACATAGCCTATCAGCTATCAACGACTTTTGCACTAAAGCTATTTGGCTTCACGAAGGTAAAATAAAGGTTCAAGGCGATCCATATTTTGTTACCGAAAGCTATAATACATTTATGCTTTCGCAAAATGGACATGCAACCCTGACAGGTTCAAATAGAAAATCGGAAATAAGTAGCCTTCCAAATTATCCTATTGAATATCCCACATTGATGTGGCAAAACTTGGGCAATTGCGAAAGTTACGGCATAGGAAATGTCGATCTGCAATATGCTGCTTTGGCCGAAAAAAGCACTTTGCAACATATAAAAGAATTTAAAGGCGGTGAGCAGCTTCGGCTTTTCTTAAAATTAAACATTGTTGATAAAATTGAAAAAGCAAGAATCAATCTGACCCTAAATGGAAATTTTGGCGGTTCGGTGTTAAAAATCAACAGCCAAAATTATTCTCAAAATCTTACTTTACGGGGAGGAACTACCCATGTTATTTCCATTGATTTCGATTTCCCCCATATTGGCAACGGACGATATACTTTTTCGTTCGGTGTATTATCGATAGAAAATAAAATTGAGCAACATCTCCATTGGGTTCATGATGGATTGATCATCGAAGTAAACAATCCTAGCATCCATTATAAAACCGGAGCACAAATTGTGGTTAAAGAAGCCACTTTTAAAGTTTTGGATTAGCTGCAAACTATTACCTGCCACGAAATATTTATTGATAATAACAATTTCAAATGCGCCTGATAAACAAAATTCATAGCTTCACTCACTCGATGCTTGAGCAGCGCACAGTACTATACACCTTGGTGGTGCGCGATTTTAAAAGCCGTTACCTTTCTTCGTTTGTAGGCCTGCCATGGGCTTTTATACAACCTTCGGTTTATGTGTTTATTATTTGGTTTGCTTTTACATTCGGACTTCGTACAGGGAACACCACAACCGGAGTTCCTTTTGCAGCATGGCTATTGGTTTCCATGATTCCTTGGTTGTTTATAGGGCAAACCATGATTGTAAGTTGCATGGCTTTGCCCGAATATTCGTATCTGATAAAAAAAACCAAGTTTAATGTAAGTTTCATCCCGATTATCAAAATACTGTCGGGAATGGCTGTGCATTTAACAATGGTCTTGATAATAGTATTTATCCTTATTTTTAACTTTAAAATCTATCCTACCATATTTTGGATTCAGATTTTCTACTATCTATTTGCAACCTTTGTATTGCTTTCGGGCATAGCATGGTTTGTGGCTTCAGTAAATGTATATATCAAAGACATGGCACATATTGTGAACATAGTAGTTTCGATGCTGTTTTGGGCAACCCCTATAGTGTGGCCATACAGTATGCTCAACGGAAATTACCGCTATATCGCCCTGCTCAACCCTTTTTTTTATATCACCGAAGGGTATCGTTATACCTTTATTGAAAACAGATGGTTTTTTGAATTCCCTGAAATGAATTTCTATTTCTGGACACTTACCGGAATAATTTTTACTATTGGGGCTTTAACATTTAAAAGGTTAAGGCGAAATTTTGGAGATGTTCTGTAACACATACTCAGCTTGAAACCCAACCCCAATAATTTTAACAAAAATTGAAGACCATTTAAAATGGAAAAACCACCTATCATCCTCGATTTCGATAAGGTGTGGCGAATACTGCCTATCAGCCGTCCACGAAAGGAAATATTGAAAAGCATTCTGTTTTCAGCATTTCCTTTTATATTCAAAAGCTTAGCTGTATTTCAGAATTGGAAAAATGCACAAGTTTTCAGAGATAAATCACTGCCATTCTGGAGTTTGGTCTTTTGGAAACGGGGTTTCTCAAAATCATATCCTATTGCTGTCCATCCAGAAAAAGGGATCGTAAGGCTTCCCAATCCAAACCCAAAGCTTGCGATTGCAATCCATGCATTTTATCCTGAAATACTTGGTGAAATACTTCAAATGCTCGAACAATCGGAATATAAAAAATTATTCCTTTATGTATCGACATCCTCCGATAAGTCAAAAAAAATAGAAGGGATTTTAAAATTATCTATGTTTCCATATCGGCTTATGGAAACAGAAAACAGGGGAAGGGATATTTTGCCTTTCCTAAAAATACTACCTCAAATTTTCGCCGATGGGAATGAACTTATTTTAAAAATCCATACTAAAAAGTCGAACCATCTGAACCGGCAAGATCTCTGGCGCAACGATCTGTTCAACAAACTGATAGGGAATGGGGCAATAAATAAAGCCCTCAGTATTCTCGAGAACAATCCATCCATAGGAATTATCGGCCCGGCAAATCACATACTGCCAATGTATTATTATTACGGTGCCAATGCATTGAATGTGCTTAATTTAAGTAAAATGATGGGCGTGGAAAGTTGCTGTTTAAATGGCCTCAATTTTGTGGCAGGCTCCATGTTCTATGCAACGAAAGAAGCACTTCTTCCAATTTTAAACCTAGGCTTGAATGTTGGAGACTTCGAGATTGAAAACAACCAAACCGATGGCACAATGGCACATGCCGTTGAACGAGCTTTTGCTGTATCACTTTTAGCAGCAGGTATGCAACTATCTGATACAAATTACAATAATATCAACCCTGTTCTATCGGTTTCAAAAGATCATTATTTTACAATTTGATTTACCAGAAAATCCCTAAGGACATACGAAACAAGTCTTTTACTTAGCTTAACCAACTACCATCATAGATCAATAACAAATAAAATCCATAAAATATGGTATTTATGGTAATACAAGTACTTTCACTCATCCAAATACACCATAAATAATATCATTTATGGATTCCTATGGCGCTCAAACTTTCAGAAAAACACCATAAAAATAATTTTATGGACCATCGACTAAACAATCAAGTGCAAAATTGAATCAAGTAACAATACAGGCAGCCCCTTCAAAACCATCCTAACTCTAGCTTATTTCGGATAAACATGGGATATATGGTTTATTAAAATCTTTCCACTTGTTCAACCAATAAAAGCAGACAATTTAAAAGCAATTTTCAATGAAAAAGGCCTCTCCAACAAAACAAATTAATCACAGTAAACCTGTAAATGGCTCTTTAAAGCCAACCTATTCAATCCTCCTGCTCGCCTACCTCCTCGCACCAGTATTCACCCCCAACTTTTTCACGCTCGATTCGGCGGGACCAAAGTTTGTAACTCTTGCACTGCTAAATCTGGTTTCATTTTTTGTCCTGCTATTTGATAAAGGTTTTAGGCATCGTCCCGAATTAAAATCAGGATTTGTCCTCAATTTAATCGGCTTAGCCTACTCTTTATTTTTATTGGTTAGTTTATTGTCGTTTTTTCAGGCATACAACCTTTCGGAATCAGTGGTGAATTATTCTAAACTATCATCCGTTTTTGCCGCGACCTATATACTTTATGTGATTTTTAGCAGCAATAAAGCTTATTTACAATTAGTTGCACTTGCATTTTCTTTTTTATTGCTTTTGGATAGCCTAAGCGTTTTTTATCATATACTCGAATATGTAAACAAAAATGTTGATTCCATTTATGATATCAAATCGGTTTATTCGCATAAAAATATACTTTCGGCAGCTTTGTTTATTAAAATCCCAGCTGCATTATGGTTAATGTTCTTTAGCGAAAATTGGAAAAAGAAGATTGGCTATTTATCATTTTTGGCAGGTGCTTTGGCCATATTGTTTATGAGTGCCAGGGCATTTTATTTTGGATTAGCTTTGTTGGTTGCTGCCTTGGCCGTATTTTTTATCCTGAGGCGTATTGGGGCAAAACAGAATTTTTCTCTAAAAAAAGCAGCTCTTTTTGTTGGGCTTTTTGTTGTGGCATTAATTGTATTTTCATTGATACAACGCTATTTATACCCTGTAAATCAGGATACTAAAGAGAAATTTAACACAGGGGTCCTTGAGCGCATGTCAACAATTAAAGCTAATGAATCCTCGACCAACGCCCGGCTGACCACGTGGAAAAGATCATTCAAATTAATCAAAGAAAATCCTTTGCTTGGCGTTGGCACAGGAAATTGGAAAATTGAAGTGCTTAAATACGAAGCCCCAATGGCCGACAACCATATTATCAGCTATAAAAACCATAACGATTTTATTGAAGTTACTGTTGAAACAGGTTTAATAGGCGGACTTATCTACCTTTCCCTGTTCTTCCTAATACTCTTCAATTTCGCAAGATCAACCCTTATGCGCCCATTAAACGAGGATATGGTGAAACACCTTTTTCTTCCAGCTTTTGGTATTTTAGCCTACAGCGTTGATGCCTTTTTCAATTTCCCGAACGACAGGCCGGAAATACAGGTACTTTTTGCCATGTATGTTGGAATGTACATTGCATCCTCAGGGTCAAGTTTTTCTGTTCCTAAAAAATGGGTTCCCCAGAAACTTCTATCTCGACCAAATAACAAGGGAATTCCTTCAAATATCCTAAAAATTAGCCTATTCCTATCATTATCCATTTTTGCTATAATACTATATATGAACGCGGTATCGCTTCATTACCAAAGTTTGGTATCACAAGAAATTAAGGCGAACGAGTATTTACATTCTTCATCATTTTATAAAGCTGGTTTTCCCGTAATACCCAATTTAAGTTGTGAGGGCGATCCTATCTCAACATTTATTGCTCGTTACCTTATACATGAAAACCGCGCTGACGAAGCCGCTAAACTTTTGATAAACGATAATCCCAGCCCTTACGACGGACGCCGGGAATATTATTTATGTCTGGCTTATGAAAAAATGGGGATTACTGATAGCGCAATATATTGGGGATTGAAATCTTGCGAACTAAAACCACGGTTTGCCAATATGGTGACCGTAACAAGTTCGAAGCTTTATGCTGTTGGTAGGCAAGAGGAAGCTGTACGAACCATGGATAATTACTTAGCACTTGTAAAAACTAACCCATCTGCTTGGCTGCTTGCTGCCGATCAAAACTTAAAAATGGGAAATAAGCAGAAAGCAATCGTTTTAATGGATTCTGCAAAAAAATATTTGCCAGAAAATTGGAGGATAAAAAATAATTGGGCTTTTTTGCGTCAAACAAATGTAAACCAATCATTTGAAGATATATATAGTAAAGCAAAACAAGCCATGGATGCAAAACTCTACCCTAAAGCATTGCTTTTATTGAATCAATCCATCAGTAAAAATCCCGAAAATACCGAAGCCTATCAAAAGCGTGCTTTATGCCACTATTTTTTGCAACAATTCCAAAAAAGTTTGTCCGACATAAATATTGCTTTTCAAAGAAATGATGCAAACAAGGGTTTTCTGTTTAACTTAAAAGGTGTCAACTTCATAAATTTAGGTGAAACGGATAAAGCTTGCCAGAATTTTAAAAAAGCCGTTGAAATCGGCGATGTTGATGGGCAAGCTAATTTTAAAAAGTTTTGCGAAAAGAAGTGATGGATTTAAGGGTTTGATTAAAAAAAATCCCTAATTTTACTTTCACAAAAGTTAAACTATAATCCCCAGCAATCCATGAGCACACCCGAACCAGGATTAAACAACATTTACTACCCATCGAAAGAGGTAGTTAAAAAAGCTGCAGTCAAAGATTATGACTCGCTTTATCAAAAATCAATTGACAACCGGGAGGATTTCTGGGCTGCCGAGGCAAAAAAGCTGGATTGGTTTAAAAAATGGGACAAAGTGCTTGACGACAGCGAAAAGCCGTTTTACAAATGGTTTACAGGTGGGCAGATTAATATTATTCACAATGCCTTGGATAGGCACCAGAAAAATGCTACACGAAACAAACTGGCAATTATCTGGGAAGGGGAGCCTGGCGATGTACGCACATTTTCGTACCACGCTCTTAATAGGGAAGTTACCAAGTTTTCGAATGTGCTCAGGGCTATGGGTGCAAAAAAAGGCGAGGTGGTAACCATTTATATGCCACAAATACCTGAATTGGTGATTTCGATGCTGGCCTGTGCCAAAATTGGGGCTGTTCACAGCGTGGTTTATGGCGGTTATAGCGTTGAAGCACTGGCTGAACGTATCGAAGATGCAAAAAGCCGCATACTTATTACCGCCGATGGTGGTTTTAGGCGTGGCAAACCAACCAAACTAAAAACCATAGCCAACGAAGCCATGCAACGCTCGGCAACTATAGAAGTATGTATTGCTGTAAAACGAACCGGTGAAGAATGTTATATGGAAAACGACCGTGATTTTTGGTATCATGATTTGATGGGAATGCCTTTAGCCAACACCAACTGTTGCACCGAAAAAACCAATGCCGAAGATCCGCTTTTCATTTTATATACATCCGGCACAACCGGTAAACCAAAAGGCCTTGTTCATACTCATGGCGGTTATTCTGTTTATACTTCTACCACACACAGATATGTTTTCGATATAAAAGCCGAAGACCGTTGGTGGTGTGCCGCCGATCCAGGTTGGATTACCGGCCATAGCTACATTGTTTACGCCCCGTTAATTAATGGAGCCACCATAATGATGTACGAAGGAGCACCAAACCATCCATACCCTAACCGTTGGTGGCAAATAGTGGAACGCTATGGAATAAATATTCTGTACACCTCCCCTACTGCCATCCGTGGGCTGATGCGTTTCGGTTCTTCGTGGGCCGACCGCCACGATTTGAGTTCGCTGCGTTTGTTAGGTTCGGTAGGCGAACCAATAAACCCGGAAGCGTGGAAATGGTATTACGAAGTAATTGGGAAAAGCCGTTGCCCAATCATGGATACATGGTGGCAAACCGAAACCGGGGGATTTATGATTTCACCAATCCCAACCATGCCACTTAAACCAGGTTCGGCTGCAAAACCGTTTTTTGGAAACGAAGTTGCCATTGTTGACGAAAACGGGACAGAAGTAAAAACCGGTGAAGAAGGCAACCTTGTTATTAAAAACCCATGGCCAGGCATGGCACGTACCATTTTAGGGGATCCTGACAGGTATGTAGAAAAATATTGGGAAAAATATGCCACGCAAGGCTGGTATCTGGCAGGCGATTCGGCACGAAAAGATGAAGATGGGTATTACTGGATTATAGGGCGTATTGACGATGTGATAAAAGTAAGCGGATATCGCTTAGGTTCTGCCGAAATTGAAAGCGCTTTGGTAAGCCATCCCATGGTAACCGAAGCCGCCGCAATTGCCCTTCCTGATGATTTGCGTGGAAATATTATCCATACAACCGTAATTTTAAGGCAAGGTGCAACAGCAAGCCCCGCCTTGGCCGAAGAGTTGAAAACCCATGTAGAAAAAGAAATTGGCCCTATCGCCCGCCCTGCATTTGTTGAGTTTGCCGACACACTACCTAAAACCCGCTCAGGGAAAATCATGCGCAGGGTAATCAAAGCCAGGGTTTTAGGCTTAGATACAGGCGATATAACAGCTTTGGAAGAATAGGCTGACGCAAAAATCTGGACTTTTAAACGCAATTCTTAATAAAAAGAAGGCTGTCTATAATACTCCCCAAAAATCAGACCACGTGTTAAGCAATAAAATGAACTACTTTTAACCGTGGATTATGAAAGCAACAAGAAGAAAATTTACATCCGGATTTAAAGCACAAGCAGCCATCGAGACGCTCAAAGAGCGGGACACTCTGGCCGTATTATCAAAACGATTTGAAGTGCACCCTGCATTGCTCACTAAGTGGAAA
>CAJAXK010000165.1 GCA_903946925.1 uncultured Bacteroidales bacterium
CGATAAAATTTATGGGTTGCAGCTTGGCGCCGACGATTATATCACCAAACCGTTCAGTATTGAAGAATTGATTTTGAAAATCGAAGTTTTCCTGAAAAGGAGCAGTATTGATTCCTCACGAATGCAAAAGGAAAATGTGTTCCAAATCGGAAGTTTTAAATTTTCTCAGGTTGGCTTGCAGCTTACTCATGGAAATAAAGTACATGACTTAACTCACCGTGAAGCTGAATTGCTGGCCTATTTTTGCGCCCATACAGGCACAATCCTGAAAAGGGACGATATTTTGAACAAAGTGTGGGGAAACGACCACTTTTTCTCAAGCCGTAGCCTCGATGTTTTTATTTCGCGCTTGCGCAAACTCCTACAGGCCGACCCTTCGGTGAAAATTGAAAATATACACAATGTTGGATATAGATTGGTGGTGGGTGGGTGATATTATGATCTATCCGGGGGGGGCGCTGAGATTCCAATGTTTTTAAAAGGAAGCATGAAGCAAATTTCAGTTCGGTATTCTTAACTTTTTACTTGGTAAAACTTCCCTTGCCAAGTATCCCTCCTCTCCATCTCTATTTCTATCAAAATCTGGACTTGATCGCTGCGGAGATTTCCCCAGGTTGGCCCTGCCTGAAAGCGTGGAGGGGCTTCGCCGGTAAACCTCTCGATTACAAATGCTGGGTTTAGCCTTTCGGTGAAACGGACTATAAAATCAATATACTTTTCCAAAGAAAAAAGGTTGAATCTCGACGGGCTTTTTGCGTATTCCTCAGCCATAGTCGTGCCTTTTATAATTTGGAGCTGGTGGAATTTGATAGTGTCCAAAGGAAGGTTCGATACTATTGAGGCTTCGGCTAACATTTCTTCCTCTGTTTCACCTTGCAGGCCAAAGATAAGATGCGCACCGGTATGTATGCCATATTTTGCGGTTTTAAGGATTGCGGCCTCTGATTCCTCGAAGGTGTGCCCACGGTTGATGTTTATCAGGGTTAGGTTGTAACACGATTCTATGCCATATTCAATAATCAGGTAATGTGTTTTTGCCAATTCGGCAAAGTATTGCAATTTCTCATCATCAATACAGTCGGGGCGGGTTCCTATCACCAGACCAATAACACCAGGAAATGCAAGTGCTTCATTATAAAGTGATTTTAAGTGTTCCAGCGGACTATAAGTATTTGAATATGCTTGAAAATAAGCCAAATAGTTTTTCGATCTGCGATAACGCACCTGGTGGAATTCGATACCTTCGGTTATTTGTTGGGTGATGCTTTTGTGCGGTTGGCAATACGAAGGGTTAAAGGCGTCGTTGTTACAATACGTGCAGCCTCCAATTCCTTTTGAGCCGTCGCGGTTAGGGCAAGTAAAGCCGGCGTCAATGGTTACTTTCTGCACACGGGTTCCAAATTCGCGCCTGAAATATTCGGAATAGGAATTGTATCGGCGGTTGTGGCCCCAAGGGTAAATGCTGTCGGACATAGTATGGAAATTACAGAAAAGAGGCTGGCACCTAATTGGTCCAGCCTCTTAAAATTGTTAAACAATCTGATCTTGATTATTTAGTGGCGTTTTCAAGCCTTTTCATGATCGAGAAAATAAAGATAGCGGCTACAATGCAGCAGATGATGAAAATTCCCCAGAGCATATAAAGTTCGATTTTACCCCATAAAAGGCTGCCTACAAACAGGAATTTATTTCCAATTGCAGTGGCCAACAACCAACCGCCCTGCATCATTCCCTGGAAACGTGGAGGAGCCACTTTGGCAACAAATGAAAGTCCGATTGGGCTAAGGAAAAGCTCCGCAATGGTCAAAATCAGGTACGAACTCATAAGCCAG
>CAJAXK010000166.1 GCA_903946925.1 uncultured Bacteroidales bacterium
ACCGATTTTGGAGGCAACTCATCCGAATTGGTTGTTGACCCGACCAATGCCAGCAACCACGTTGTAAAAACCATTAAAACCGCCGGTGCCGAAACATGGGCTGGTACAACCGTTGGCGGGACAACAGGATTTGCCACGCCAATCCCATTCGCAGCCGGATCAACCAGCATGAGCGTAAGGGTTTGGTCGCCAACAGCAGGCACACCAATCCGTTTGAAGGTTGAAAACTCTGGCAACGCCGGGATAACCGTAGAAACAGAAGCCCTCACAACAGCGGCATCCACATGGGAAACCTTGGTTTTCAATTTCAGCAACCAAGCACCGGGAACGGCTGCGCTCAACCTTGCAAATTCCTACAACAAAGCTTCCATATTCTTCAATTTTGGCACAACCGGCGCAGCAGCAGGTGAAAAAACCTATTACTGGGACGATATGGAATTTGTTGCTGGCCCACCGCCAACAGGTTTAAACCTTCCGGTAAATTTTGAGAACCCGACACCTGATTATTACGGCCTTACCGATTTTGGAGGCAACTCATCCGAATTGGTTGTTGACCCAACCAATGCCAGCAACCACGTTGTAAAAACCATTAAAACCACAGGTGCCGAATTATGGGCTGGTACAACCGTAGGCGGAACCACAGGTTTTGCCACGCCAATCCCATTTGCAGCCGGATCAACCAGCATGAGCGTTAGGGTTTGGTCGCCAACAGCAGGCACACCTATCCGTCTTAAAGTTGAAGCGGCGAACGATCCCACAATCACCGTTGAAACCGAAGCACTCACTACTGTAGCTTCAGCATGGCAAATGTTGATTTTCAATTTTAGCAACCAAGCACCGGGAACGGCTGCCCTAAACCTTGCAAATTCGTACAACAAAGCCTCCATCTTCTTTAATTTTGGCACAACTGGCGCAGCAGCCGGGGAAAAGACCTATTATTGGGACGATATGTATTTTGGTGTTACCGTTGGTATCGTATCGCCCGAAAAGGCAAACAACAGTGTGGTTGTATATCCTAACCCTGCCGAAAACTGGCTGTATTTTAACTCGAACACCGCTTTGAGCAAAGCAGCTATTTACAATACGGTTGGTTCCCCGATAAAAGAAGTTGGCAATGTAAAGGATGGCATAGATGTAAGCGATATTAAATCAGGCGTTTACATGATTTGGCTCACCGATGTTAATGGTGTAACAATTACTTCTAAATTTATTAAGAAGTAATGATCATGCTTGCTTAGGGTAAGCAAACCATCAATCAATTCATCCCGTTCTGTTAGAATAGCATGGGATGAATTGATTTAAAGAAATACTATAGACCAATTCATTTTTGGCTTAGATCAAATATATAAATGATATTTAAATACTTAATAAGCTAATGATGAGTCCACTCCGAAAAGTCTTTTTCGCCACAAAGTGATACACTGAGTGGCCACTGAGCTTGCCGATGTGCTTGCCGATGTGGCACTAAACTACTAAGGATCACAAAGTTTATAGTGCTGATTAACAACACTCTGTGTACTTCAGTGCTGCTTCGACAAGCTCAGCACATCGCTCTGTGGTTTTCTTAATTGTAGTCTTTTCGGAGTGGATTCAATAAGCTAATGATATAGAATTAATGTAGAAACTTTGTGTTGCAATTTTGTTGTACACATTAGTAGTTTTACTTGTTGATTGTAAGCATATTTTAATAACTCGAAACAAGGTTTGACTTTGAACATTTAATAAGAAAAAGTAAATAATTACAATCCTTTCAATACAAACAAGCATGAAATAGCCATGGTAAAATTTTATCACCAACCGAAAATGATATTATGGCGTATTCCATCTGACCTTAAAAAAACAAATTAATAACAGATGAAAAAACAAGTACTAACTTTTTCTCTAATCCTTTTGCTTTCGGGGTTTTCCTTCGGACAATTGACAAATTACGATTTCACATTTGAACCTGGAACTACACAAGGGTTCTGGAACTATTTTGAGAACGGATCAAACACTACCGGTGTAACATTCGAAGCGAATCCTGTTCCTGGAGGGGTCAACTCCTCAGCTACTGTAGGAAAATTTACTGCCGCTTCCGATGGAGGCGAGTGGGCTGGTTGCGAATCGTTGTATGGTACTTTAGGGAAATGGAGGTTTGATGGTTCAAATCCAACTACTGTGACTATTGATGTTTACAAAACAACATTCACACCGGTATGGCTTAAATTTACCAGCACCAATCCGGCAGGACAAGGAACCGTTTTTATTGGTAGTCAGATTCCATCGGCAATCAATGAATGGGTAACCCTAACTTACATTGTTGATTTTTCAACAACTGGTGGCGAAAATAATGCTGATAATAATGCGGGTACAAATCAAGTTGTACTTCATGTGGACCAAGCTCCCCGAACTGAGGATCATATTGTTTATTTTGATAACCTTAAGTTTACTGCCACCAAATTGGCTGATCCAATTTTGCCTCCAGATCCTATTACCCCTCCAACTGTTCATGCTCCAACACCTCCGGCCAGAATTCCTGCTGATGTTGTTTCTATTTACTCTGGTCAATACGCTGATCTTGCAGGAACTGAAATCGGGAAAAATTGGGGTGAAGCTACAATTGCCAGCGACATTATAGTAGAAGGTGATACAACTAAACAATTGTTGCAGTTCAACTACCAGGGAATAGTTCTTAGTTCGCCAATCAATCTTGTTGGATTTGAAAAAATACACATTGATTTCTTTCAAACTGATCAAGCTCAAATTAAACTTTCTATTATAAATGTTGGGGGTGGGGATATTACGAAACTTTTAGTTGTAGCTAACCCGGGATGGAACAGTTTCGATATTCCATTAACCGAGTTTGTAGGCCTTAATTTGGCAACTGTGCACCAGTTAAAATTAGAAGGAGCCCCAACTCAAGGGAACACTACGGTGTTTTTCGATAACTTGTATTTTTACAAAGGAGAGATTCTTGGAAATAAAACCTTTAAGGATTCAAAAATCAACATGTATCCTAATCCGGTTAAAAACAGTTTAACGATTGAAGCAAATAACTACATCACAAAAGTTGCTGTTTTCAATAGTTTCGGGCAGGAAGTATTGTCAGTAATTCCTGACAGATATTCGACTACTTTGCAAACTAACAATCTTGCAAATGGCATTTATATAGTTAAAGCTACCATAGACGGAAAAGTTGCAACTTCTAAATTTGTTAAGAAGTAAGTTGAATCCAGAAAGAGATAATTAATGCCAGAAACCTATCCAATCCTTCACAATTTAAAGGGAGGGATGGACAGGTTCTCTAAAAAAATTATAACTTGGCTGCCTAAAAATAGTTACACATACAAGTATAACTCCAGATCTTTAATAGGCAAAGTTCAAAACTTAAAATCATGACCAAGAAAGCCATTTATTTAGGAAATGCTGAAATAAATCCCAACAAGCGGATTGTTGAAGGCGGATTTGTTGAAATCCAAAACGAGAAATTCTACAAAATCAGCAATTGTAACCAAATGCCTGATTTTTTTATGACCATCGTAAGCGATTCCGACCATTGGATGTTTATTTCGAGTAACGGTTCGCTTTCGGCAGGTAGGAAAGACCGCAACAATGCGTTGTTTCCCTATTATACTGTTGATAAAATCCATGATTACAAAGGTATTACCGGAAGCAAAACCTATCTGCTTGTTGGCAAAGATGCCAAAACGTATTTATGGGAACCGTTCTCCGACGAGTCGGGGAAAATCTATTCCATCGAGAGGAACCTGTATAAAAGCATTTACGGGAATAAAATAATTTTCGAGGAAATAAACAACGACCTGGGCGTGTGTTTCAGATATGGCTGGTATTTCAGCGAAAAATTTGGGTTTGTAAAAAAGTCGTTCCTTAGCAACCTCAATGCGGGTCCGGTTACAGTCGAAGTGCTTGATGGGATCAAGAATATCCTGCCTAATGGAGTTGATTTTGATTTTCAGAATGCATACAGCAGTTTGCTCGATGCCTACAAAAAATGCGAACTACTAAGCGAAACCAAGCTAGGCCTGTACATGTTGAGTTCCATTCCGGTTGATCGTGCCGAGCCAAGCGAATCGCTCAAAGCCACAACGGTTTGGTCGGCTGGTCTTAGCCATGAAACCAAGGTTTTGATTTCAAACAATCAGGTCTTGGCTTTTGTGCAAGGCCAGGCAGTTGAAACAGAAACAGATATTAGGGCCACACGCGGGGCTTATTTTGTAAGCACAAGCCTCACCCTCGAAAAGGATGCCAGCAAGGCATGGATGGTTGTGGCCGAAATTAACCAGGAAAGCGGCGATGTGGCCAACCTCGATAACTTTATAAAAACCCACACGAGCTTAGAACAAATAGTTGAAGCCGATATCGAAAAAGGGACTTTGAACCTGATGAAAATTGTTGCCAATGCCGATGGTCTGCAACTGAGCAACGATGGGCTAAGCAGTGCGAGGCATTTCTCAAATACATTGTTCAATGTAATGAGGGGCGGCATTTTTACTGACAATTATACACTCGACAAAGCTGACTTTTTACTGTTTGTTGGCCAAATAAACAAGGAAGTAAAAGCAAAACACACAACATGGCTTGAGCAACTTCCTGAAGCAATAAGTTATATCGAACTGAACAGGCTTGCCGAAAGCACCTCCGATTTCGACCTGATCAGGATTTGCAGCGAATACCTGCCCCTCACGTTCAGCCGCAGGCATGGCGATCCCAGCCGGCCCTGGAACCAGTTTTCGATTGAAACAAAAAATCCTGATGGTTCCGTAAAACTGAATTACCAAGGCAACTGGCGCGATATTTTTCAAAACTGGGAAGCCCTCAGCCTCTCCTATCCCGAGTTTATCGAAGGCATGATCAGCAAGTTTGTAAATGCCACCACCGCCGATGGCTACAACCCTTACCGCGTTATGCGCGAAGGCATTGACTGGGAATGCCCCGATCCGCACGACCCTTGGGCTTACATTGGTTACTGGGGCGACCACCAAATTATTTACCTGCAGAAATTCCTTGAATTGTCGAACGAGTTTCATCCAGGCAAACTCGACGTGCTGTTGCAAAAGGAAATGTTTGTGTATGCCAATATCCCGTACCGCATAAAACCGTACCCCGATATTGTAAAAAACCCCAAGGATACCATTGATTTTGATTTTGATTTGAATGATAAAATCAAAAGCCTGACCCTTAAAACCGGTGCCGATGGCGTGCTGTTGAGGGACCTAGACAACGAAATTTACAAGGTAAACCTTACCGAAAAAATACTGGTAACCTTACTGGCCAAGTTGAGCAATTTTATCCCCGAAGCCGGCATTTGGCTCAATACCCAACGCCCCGAATGGAACGATGCCAACAATGCCCTTGTTGGGAACGGGGTTTCGATGGTTACATTGTACTATTTGAGGCGATTCCTTAGCTTTTGGTCACAACAGTTTGGAAGTTCCGCTTTGCAGGAAATAAGCATTTCGGAAGAAATGAAAACCTTGTTCGACAAAATTTTTACTGTTTTTACCGAAAATGCAGCCCTCATCGGGACAGGGTTTTCAAATACCGACAGGCGCCGTTTTGCCGATAGCCTTGGCGAAGCCGGTAGCGATTACAGGAACTCGCTATACGCAAATCCGTTTACAGGCCGCAAAACCAACGTCGATATGAAAGCATTGGCTGCTTTCGCACAACTCGCCATGGATTATATGGATCAGTCCATAAAGGTGAACAAACGTGCGGATGGCCTTTACCATGCTTATAACCTGGTTTCATTTACCGAAGAAAGAGTTTCAATACGTCATTTGTACGAAATGCTCGAAGGTCAGGTAGCCGTTTTAAGCTCAGGATATTTATCGGTTAACGAAAGCCTCGACGTACTCAACTCATTGAAATGGAGCGATTTGTTCCGCCGCGACCAATACAGTTACTTGCTATACCCCAACAGGCAATTGCCGCTTTTTAGCCAAAAAAACAATATCCCAAGCGAAAAAGCTAAGGAATTGAAACTTCTAAACATGTTGGCTGCCAACTCCGATACTTCCGTTGTAAGCAAAGACGATCTGGGCAATTTCCATTTCAACGGCACATTCCGGAATGCTGCCATTTTACAAAAAGCCTTGGAGCAATTGGATGCAACTAAATATGGGACAATCCTTTTGCAAGAAAAAGAAAAAGTGTTGGCGGTTTTCGAGGAGCTTTTCGACCACCAATCGTTTACCGGCCGCTCGGGCACATTTTATGGATACGAAGGCTTGGGAAGCATATATTGGCACATGGTTTCCAAATTGTTGCTCGCCGCCCAGGAAAGTTATTTCAGGGGTGTAAGCCAAGGAGCCGACGCGGTTGTTTTAGGTAAAATCAAGGATCACTATTTTGAGATAAAAGCAGGAATAGGTCTCAATAAATCGCCTGAACTTTATGGGGCTTTCCCTACCGATGCTTATTCGCATACGCCCGGTAATGCTGGCGCACAACAGCCCGGCATGACCGGACAGGTAAAGGAAGATTATATCTCGCGAATGAGGGAATTAGGCATACATATCCAGGATGGGGAAATCGTATTTCAATCCAGCTTGCTTAACCCCAATGAGTTACTGGATAGTGAAAGTGCTTTCGGGTATTTTGATTTGAACGGGTATCCGCAGCAAATCGCTCTTAACCAAGGCCAATTAGGCTTTACTTTCAACCAAGTGCCAGTTGTGTACAATGCCTCAAACGAAAGCAAGGTTTCTATCACCCTTTTGGATGGGAAACAGGTTTCAATGGCAAACCTTGCTTTGGGCAAAGAAATGAGTTCCAAACTGTTCAAGCGTTCGGGAGAAATTGCACTTATTGAGGTTTGGTTCGATAACTTGGCGAAATAAACATTTTTCCATCATAAATCTAATGTAGCAAGGCTTCCAATCGGTGTGCCGCAACTTCGGTGTAAGCTCAACTATCAACAATTCAACACTTTAATAGAAAACGAAAAAATAGCCTTGATGGGAATAATCCATCAACAGAAGCCGAAAGTATAATTGGTCTGGCATATTTCCCTGACCCTTAAAAAATTAAAATTAAAAGATGAACCTATTTGAAAAATTGGGACTTCCTATTGGTAACGCGGTATGCTATTCTGGATACCGGGATGGGCAAAGCCCCGAATCGGGGAAATACCCAACGTATGAACAAATTAAGGAAGACCTGCTGATACTCGAAAGCCATTGGGCTTACCTGCGATTGTACGATTGCAGCGAACATGCCGAAACGGTTTTAAAGGTAATCGAAAAAGAAAATCTTTCTTTCAAGGTGATGCTTGGCGCATATATTGGGGCCGAGTTGAATAATTTCGGATGCCCCTGGGGGACAATACTTTCCGAGGAAGAACTTTTGAGGAATAGGGATGAAAACCTGGCACAGATACAGAAATTGATACAACTCGCCAATCAATATCCCGATATTATTTTCTCGCTTTCGGCAGGCAATGAGGCCACGGTTGACTGGACCGATCATTATGTGCCGGTAGAGAAGGTGATAAGCTATGTAAGAATGATTAAAGAAGGTGCAAAGCAGCCGGTAACATTTTGCGAAAACTATGTGCCTTGGTACGATAAATTGAAATTATTGGTAAACGAAGTCGATTTTATCTCCATACACACATACCCTGTGTGGGAGTACAAACATATACATGAAGCTTTGGAATACACCAAACAAAATTTTTACAGCATTGCCGAAAAATACCCTGACAAACCTGTTATAATTACCGAGGCTGGATGGGCCACAAATTCCAATGGCAGGGGAATTAACCCCGAGAATGTTAGCGAGGACTTCCAATCCATTTATTACAACGATTTGGTAAACTGGAGCACGGCTGAAAGCATATTTGCTTTTGTATTCGAAGCTTTCGACGAGCCATGGAAAGGTTCGCCCGAGGCAATGGAACCCGAAAAACATTGGGGGGTTTTTACCGTTGACCGGAAGCCCAAAAAAGTGATGGCAGCCCTTTATCCACACCTGCTTTAAAATTGTAACAGCATAATAGGAAACCAATACTTGTTAATAATGATGGGTTAATCTACGAATTACGAGTTACGAATTACAAGTTGCGAGTTAACCAATAACAAATAACCATTAGCCATTAACCAGTATCACTTCCCTCCGTGTCCGCAATAACCAATAACTGTCCTATCATGAAATAGGTTGACAAGAAGTTTAGTTCATAACTTTACAATTTGTCAAAAATGGGACAGAACAAAGTGCGACGCACCTTCAGTGAACCTTTCAAGCGGGAGAAGGTTAAAATGCTTG
>CAJAXK010000167.1 GCA_903946925.1 uncultured Bacteroidales bacterium
GCGCCACCGAAAGAACGGTTGTCGAGCAAGCCTCCATATTCGCGGGCAAAAGGAACCCCTAAAGCAACAGATTGGTCAATGATGCTGCCACTAACTTCGGCCAAACGGTAAACATTGCCTTCGCGGGCACGGTAATCGCCGCCTTTGATAGTATCGTAAAACAAACGATAGACACTGTCGCCGTCGTTCTGGTAATTCTTTGAAGCATTTATTCCTCCCTGAGCGGCAATACTGTGGGCGCGTCGAGGGCTATCCTGGTAACAAAAAGCCTTAACTTTAAAGCCAAGTGCTCCAAGCGAAGCAGCAGCGGATGCCCCGGCCAGACCGGTTCCGACCACAATAATATCAAGTTTCCTTTTGTTGGAAGGATTTACAAGGGCAATATGATCCTTATAGTTGCTCCATTTGGTTGCAACTGGCCCATGAGGTATTTTCGAATTAAGTTTTGTCATACAAAATATACTTTTAATCGCTGACAGTCATTGGTTTGATGCGCCTTTTACTTGATAAAAATGAAAAACAATGGGATGCTTGCAAATCCAAGCGGAACCACAATGGAATAAATTGTGCTAACAGCCTTAATAAAAGGTGTGTATTTGGTATGGTTCAACCCAAGTGTTTGAAATGCAGACTGGAAAGCGTGGTGCAGGTGGAAACCTAAGAACAACATTAGCACTGTGTAAAGTATGGCATAAAATTTATTGGCGAAAAGTATGGTGGCCATTTGATAAAAATCATGTTGTGCAACACCTTCGGGAGGGTTCACCCATCCTAATTTCACAAAATAAAAGTTGAAGAAATGCACACACAGGAACACAAAAATAATCGCTCCTGTATGTATCATATATTTTGAGAAAAAAGAAAGGTGAGAATAGCCTTCCACTTTATACCTCACCGGCCTTGCCATCCAATTCTGGATTTGGATAATCACACCAATCAGGATATGGACCGCAAATCCACCAAAGAGGAAAACTTCCATTATTTTTATCAATGGGTTTGTGGTCATAAACTCAACAGCAACAGTGTACGAAGCCCCGCCATCGTTGCTCAGTAGAAGGAGGTTTATAACCAAATGGATAACCAGGAAAGTGATTAGGAACAAGCCGGCCAAGGCCATTACAACTTTTTTGGTAATCGAAGAGTAGGATAAAAGTTTATTGCCCATACAAATAATGTTTTGAGAATTTTACCGTCAACCTGAAATTTGGCATTGAAAATTATTCATACTTTTGGTTGCCGATGGAAGGAACAAATATATAAACAATACTATTTGTTTATCGCAACAAGCAATAAAAAAAACTTTTTTTTCAAAACAACCGATTGTTACAAGCAAACACCTAAATATCAATACCATGCGTTACCAACCGATAAAAAAAGAAATGTATATCCGCAACCGGTCCAAGCTTGTTGCCATGCTTAAACAAGGTTCGCTTGCCATAATCAACTCCAACGACGAGATGCCGCGCACTGGCGATCAGACATATATTTTCAGGCAAAATTCGGATATGTTCTATCTAACAGGTCTGGACCAGGAAAGATGCATCTTGACCCTTTGCCCCAACCATCCAGTTGAAAACATGCGGGAAATGCTTTTCACTGTAAAAACCAGCGACTTGATGGTAACATGGAACGGCCACAAATATACCATGGACGAGGTGCGGGAAGTATCGGGGATAAAAACCGTGAAATGGCTCGACGATTTCGAAATAACCCTACGTGACCTGATGTGGAGGGTACAACTTGTTTACCTAAACCTGAACGAATACCCTAAATTTATCACCGATGTGCCTTTGCAGGATAAACGTTTTGCCTTGAAAATACGACAGGATTTCCCAGCCCATTCCATCGAGAGGCTCGCACCAATCATCACAGGCTTACGTTTGGTGAAAGAACCCGAAGAAATTGTGCAGATACAAAATGCTTGCGATTTGACCAACGAGGGCTTCATGCGTGTACTTGCATTTGTGAAACCCGGACAAAAGGAATACGAGGTGGAAGCTGAATTCTCGCACGAATTTATCCGCAAAGGCAGTCAGGGCCATGCTTATCCGCCCATAATTGCTTCGGGTGCAAATGCTTGCATACTTCATTACAATACCAACTACAATACTTGTAACGATGGCGATTTGTTGCTGATGGATGTTGGCGCCGAATATGGAAATTATGCCGCCGACATGACCCGCACGATCCCGGTTAATGGCAAGTTTAGTCCACGGCAACGCCAGGTTTACGATGCGGTGCTGCGCGTACTCCAAGCCGCCACTGCAATGCTAAAGCCAGGTACCACCATTGACAAATGGCATTCAGAAGCATGCAAATTAATGGAAAAGGAACTAATAGGTTTAGGTTTGATAAGCGAGGAAGATGTTAAAAACCAAAGCGAAGATTCGCCCGCATACTTTAAATATTATATGCATGGAACCGGGCATTTCCTTGGTTTAGATGTACATGATGTTGGCACACGCCAGGTTGTTTTTGAAACGGGTATGGTTATGACCTGCGAACCAGCTATTTATATCCCCGAAGAAGGGATTGGCATACGTTTAGAAAATGATATAATGGTAGCTGAGGAACCCATAAACCTTATGTCTGGAATCCCGATTGAAGCGGAAGAAATTGAGAGGTTGATGATGGGATAAGAGGCGGATTTGGTTAAACCCATATCTGCAATTAAAAATTACCTTTTTCTTAGAAGTTTACTTAAAATACATCCTACTCCCTGCAATGCCTTTGCGGTGGAGATAGATGCTGGCAGCCAGAAAGTAATTTTCTATTTTTTGGGCAATGCCCGATTCATAATCGTCGGGTTCGAGCAAAAGGTAGCCATCGTTGGAGGTTTCGTCGATAAAAGCACGGGCGGCTTGTTGTATTTTTTTTCCTTTGGTTTCGAAAAGCGGTTTTGTAAGGTAATAAAGCTGGTTTTCAACGTTTTCCTGTCCTTCGGCAAGTTCGTAACCAAGGCTACTGACATATTCTATAGCCTGTGGATTATTACGAAGCACTTTCACATACGATGTGTTCCAGTTTAAATAGTAAAACCCGACATCGAGTAAACAAAGCGAGGCCAAAACAGGTATAATGGTTTTAATATAGGATTCATCCCACAAAAACAATCCGGATTCGGATGTCCGTGCTGTCCAATCCATATTTTTATCATTCAGTAGGCCAATCTTAGTTCCCTTATATTCAATTAAATAGTAGAAATTTTCAAAATTATTTATACTTTCAAACCATTTTTCCTGCATCTCGGGTGTAATTTCATCGCGGAATTCCATCACTTTGCGAATTTCTTCCGAATTGCGTTTTTCGCGCACAAATTCAATATCCTGATGCCTTAAACGGTTTAAGGTAATACCGTATTTACATATTTTCATTTCAGTATTTTTTTTATGGAGTAAGGGGGTTTTTTGTTTTGCACCTGGTAAATCCGCGACAAATATTCGCCAATCAGCCCAAGGCAAAGCATGATTATACTTGTGGAAAACAATATCGCAACAATGAGCGAGGTGTAGCCCAATGGCACGTCGTGAAGTATTTTATTTATTATGAAACGTATGCCGGTGATGAAACTCAAAACCGATAAAAGAAAGCCGCCGTACGTCATAATGCGCAGTGGCACAGCAGTATAGTATATAACAATGTTTGCCGAAAGTTGGAACAATTTCCATGTTGAATAGCCCGAACGGTGGACTGCCCTTTTTTGATGCGTAACTTCCGTAAAGGCAATGTTGCTGGTGTACCAAAGGAAGAGTTCGTCAATATACATAAAGTGCTGCTGGTGCTTTAGGATATTGGCGGCCAAACCAGCAGTAATCAACCTGAACGAAGAGCCTTCGCCCGGCGAATTGAGCAGTATGCGCGACGATTTTTTGATAAAATAACTACCTAGATTCCTGATAAGCGAATGTTTTTTCTTTCCAAAATAACCATACACAAGGTCGGCATCTTTTTCGTTGTAAACCTGTATCAGTTTGTTTATTTCTTCGGGCGGGATTTGCAAATCATCGTCAATGGTGATAATAAGTTCCCCTTTAGAATGTTCAAGCCCGCAGAAAACCGCGTTGTGTTGCCCGAAATTTTTAGCCAAACGGATGGCAGTTATATTTTCGGGATGAAGTTTTTTAAGTTGTGCTAACACTTCCCAGCTTTTATCGTGGCTGAAATCGTCAACAAACACCATTTCGAAGGTATGACCATTTGTACCAAAAACAGCAGCAGTGCGGTTGTAAAGTTCAACCAAGGTTTGCTCGCTGTTAAAAATTGGTACTATTACGGTAAATTCGGGTGTCATTTATATCGCTTTTTAAAGAGTAATGATAGGGCTTGGTCAAAACAAAGTTTGCAGATTATTTTTATGCGTAACAAGTATAAAACAGAGCCTCGATAAGCCGGGATTTTTTCAGTGCCTATCAACCCCCACCCAAAACCATATTACTTCCGGTAACCCATTTTGAGGCATCCGAAAGCAGATAAAGTATTGCATTGCTTACATCTGTTGGTTCTCCGAATCCCAGTGGCATCATTTTCTCAAACTTTTCGAGCACATCGTTACTGATTGTTTTTCCGGCATCATCAACCATGGGTGTGCGCACAAACGAAGGGGAAACACAATTAGATCGAATCCCTTTTGCCGCCAATTCTATAGATAGAACCCTCGAATATGCTTCAATCGCTGCTTTGCTGCTGCCGTATAGAGCACCGCCGTAATATGGATATTTGGTTGTGATAGACGACAAAAAAACAATAGAAGCTTTATTGGCAATTTTCTTTTTGCGGAGCAAGGCGGCCGTGAGCAAAACAGGTGCCATGTAGTTAAGCTGCATTATTTCGGAAATATCGTTTTTGCCGATAAATTTTGCAGGCAAATGTCCGGTAATCCCAGCCGAATGTACAACACCATCAAGGACTGGAAGGCTTTCGGCGATGGAAGCAAACTTATCGAAATCCAGTAAATCAGCAACAAAAAAGTTGTGTCCTTCCCCTTTTAACAAAGCCATTGTTTCATTTAAACGCGTTTCATCCCGGCCAGTAACAACTAATTTTGCACCTGAAGATGATAAATCAATGGCGCACTGCTTCCCGATTCCTGATGTGGCTCCGGTTACAAGTATGGTTTTTCCGTTGAGTGAAAATGTTTCTGACACAAAAAAGGGTTTAAGTTCCGGGAAGTATCTGTAAAACTAAAGTATAATACAGGTTTACAGAGCTTTAAGATGTATTGTTTTGATTGTTTTTTAGGTTTTTATGAACAAGCTAACTTTTGAACATTGAACGCGAAGCAATTGAACATTTGCACTTCGACAGGCTCAGTGGCCAACTCTTTGAACAATTGAATAAACGAACAATTGAACATTTGAACAATTGAACATTTGAACATTTGAACAATCGAACATTTGAACATTTGAACATTTGAACAATTGAAC
>CAJAXK010000168.1 GCA_903946925.1 uncultured Bacteroidales bacterium
CTTTGGGCAACAATTTATTCCCGCTGTGCCATAGCGTCATCCTTTGCGCGCAATTATAAAAGCACATTAAAAATTAAAAAAAATAAGACCACATGAACGAAAAAGAACTATCTCAATTAACTGACAAAGAGCTGCTGGAAGCAGCAAAAAACAACAAACCATCTCCCATAATTGATGCATTTTTTATTGGGTTTTTAATTGGGATAATTATTTATAGTGTTGTTGCAAACACGTGGGGGTTAGTTACGCTTATTCCATTGGGTATAATTTATGCTTTCCTGAAGAAACCAAAGCAATATGAAACTTTAAATAAAGAACTGAAAAAACGAAACCTCCAATAATTCAATAATATTATGACTGAGATTAAACGAATCCCGAACATGAATGATAAGACATTTAAAGAATTAGCACATATACCAATTAGATTTTCAAAAACCTCGACCAGATATTAACAAAATAACAGCAGCCAACAGGCGTTTGGCGGAAATGGCGGATGACGTGGTTAATTGAACATTCTACCTCGCATCAACTTTTGTGGTGTATTACAGTTTTGTGCTCCGAAATCCGCCACTGCACCAAGCGCCAAAACGTTACCACCAATATTAAAAAACAGAAACCCCATGAGAATAAATTTGATTCTTATGTTTTGCTTTTTTCAAGTTTCGACAGTTTTTGGACAGAAGTCAATAACAAACGAACTTACTGCTGAACACATTAGTATTGCAGGAACAAAAATTAGTTTAATTCCACCCCAAGGATTTACAAAGGCATCTGATTTTCTAGGGTTTCAACAAGAACCTAGCGGATCAAGCATAATGCTTTTAGATATTCCTGGACCATTTTCTGAAACTTCTAAAGGATTCTCAAAAGAAAATTTCCTAAGTCAAGGCGTTCAGGTTCAGAAAATTGAAAACCTGACAATAAATGGTTTGCCCGCTATTTTAGTTACAGGTGAGCAAAATGCTTATGGAAATGAATATATAAAATTTGTTTTATCGTTTGGTACTGAAAAAGAAACGATAATGATTAATGGTGCTTATCCAAAGAATTTAAAAGAAATAGGGAAAGAGATAAAATCAGCCATATTGACGACATATTATGAACCTGATAAAGTTATTAATCCATTTGAAACTGTTGATTATATGATTAATGCTGATGAATATGGATTGAAGTATGCTAAAAGTATGTCCCTTTCACTACTATTTACAGTTGATGGTTTAATGCCTAGTCAATCTGACGATAAAACAACCTTTCTTGTAGCAAAATCATTTTCGAAAGTTCCAATAGTAGATACGGAACTCTTTTCAATAAACCGATTAAAGAAGATGCCATTTGAAATAGAAAACATTGAATCAACAAAAGAGATAAGCATTGATGGCATTTCGGGGTATGAAATTATTGCATTAACGATTGAAAAAAAGACAGCAGAAAAGGGGAAAGTGTATCAAGTAATATTATTCAGTGACTCACTTTATTACATTATGCTAGGCACGACAAACAGAGAATTTGAAAAGAATATAGAAAAATTTAAGAGTATCGCGCATTCATTTGAAAGGAAATAGAAAAATCTGGTGGAAACAAACACTCTAACAAATGCGGGTTTTCCGTGTTCGTTGAAACATTTGAATTCTTTATATACATTTGTGCTGGCTGGCTTTGAGCAACAATTTAATCCAGCATCGGCCATACCGTCAGCCATTGAACTATGTAACAGCAAAACCAAAGTATGCTATAACACCAAATGCCATGCAAAAAAAGTGATACGGACCATGATGCGAAATTTAAAATAAGCCTTTCAAAATAAATACAATAGCAACACCAATCATAACAATACATAGCGCGATGATCCTCCGGCTTCTATTTTCAACATTGCTTGTTTGGGCAAGTTTTCAAACGAAAGTACAAGGACAGAAAAATGAATATAAAATTGATTCTGTTTTTGTTTACAAAAACTTTGACCAATGCGGAACTACAGCAAACTTGTGGCAAAACCACAGGGTTTTAGACTCA
>CAJAXK010000169.1 GCA_903946925.1 uncultured Bacteroidales bacterium
CGAATAAAAAATCAAGGCTTTATAAAAATACAATGCGTTTCTAATCCGAAGGTATCTTCCCGCAATACAAGGCATGGGAGATGGCACAATTCCAGGCTTTTGTCGTTGCTGTGTATTGCTACGCACGTGCCTTTCGCACATACCTCCGGCTAAGAACCGCTATCGTATTTTTATAATGCCTGTCCTTCGCAAGATAGTTCTTGCTTGTGGCAAAACCGGTTCGGAGGGATCTGGTAAATATTGTAGATTTCGAGGTTTTAGGAACTGGCCTTATAGAAATTTTACGCAGATGTAGCCGAAGGTAAACTGCGCGACCATGTGCGTAGCAAAACACAGCTTCACCTGCTCCCATGACATGGTTCCCAAATTATCAAGCCTTGTTTTGCGGGTGTTTACCAAGGCGTACAGATGTGTAAAATTTCTATAAAGCCTTGATTTTTTATTCGCCCATTACTTATTTTTAAAGGAGCTCATGAGACCGCTTCGCTAAGTTCGTTCTTTTGTGTCAAGACAAAAGGACAAGAAAAAGTAAATCTTGTAGCAAATGTTTGTTAAATAGCAACTCAAAATAAGAATTAGCCACGAATTTATTATCCCATCTTGCATATTCAAAATATATGTAGCTTTGTTAGATATAATTTGGATCAAACCCAGCTAGGCTAAAACGCTCTATCACTGTATTTACTGATAGGCAATTTTTCTCTTTTTTACGGCGCAAATCCAAAATATGTCATCCTAAAATATTGTAGCCATGGCACTTGTAACAGAAAGCAAAAAGGGATCAATACATTTGCAATTAGAAAAAATGGCAGGAATTTTGGGGATTTATAAACCATCGGGCATGAATCCAAGTGGTAGATGGAGGCTTATTAAACCTAATATGTATGAAAATATAACATGCGCTAAAGGGATTTATCGAAAACTTGAAATGTATTTTTTTGACAAGCATCCAAAGATAACCAAAACCTACCTGCCTGTTTTATTTATTCTGTTGCATTACGGTGTCTCTGCCCAGTATTGTACACCTTGCAACCGCTTTACTGAGGCGGCTGTGTTCACTGAAACCCAGATTGACTCAGCAGTGAATGTGGTGTATGGCTCGGCTTTGGATTATACAGGAACAAATGTGGATTTGAAACTCAACATCTACTATCCTTCACCTTCAATTGAAACTTTGTCGGCACGTCCGCTCATTGTGCTTATGCACGGCGGCATGTTCATTAGCGGCGATAAAAGCAATCTTACATCAGCCTGCATGGAATTTGCAAAAAGAGGTTATGTGGCTGCTACCATTGGATACCGGTTGGGGTGGGACTTTGTTCCTAATTGCCAGTTGGTTACACCCGAAGTAGTTATCTCATCGAACAGGGCCATTTATAGGGCTATACAGGATTTACATGCTTCAGTCCGCTATTTGGTACATAATGCTGCACAGTTTAGTGTGGATACTGCATGGATTTTTGCCGGTGGCGTGAGTGCTGGGGCTTTTGCCACAGCCGATATGGCTTTCATTACCGCTGAAGAGTTTGCGCAGCGTTGGCCTTACTGCAACGACCCTCAGTTTGGCGAACCTTTAGGTTACATTAACACAAATGGCAATGCATTAACTGACACATTTACGCTAAAAGGGCTGTTCCATAATTGGGGAAGTGTTGTTGATAATGATTATATACGTCCCTCAACTGCTATACCTATGATAGGCTTCGCAGGCGAACTCGATGAAATATCCCCTATTGATTCAGGATTTTTTGAGAGCTGCGTTAGATATGATCTTATGTTCGGAACCCGTTCAATTTTTCGGCGACTGGGCAATTTCGGAGTTTGTTCGGAAGTAAATATTAAACTACATGCCGGGCATGGTGTGTACAACTCAACATACGAACAGGGAGTATTCCGCATTGGAAGGGCAAGCTGTTTCTTCAAAAGCCTGTTTTGCGGCACATGCGCTTCACTTTACACCACCGACAGCATCCCGCCTTCTTGCAGCCTGATTACCAGCACAAAAAACCTTCTGCCCGAAGCTGGTTTGCAGCTATGCCCAAATCCCAGTAATGGGCAACTTACAGTTATCAGCAATGCCCCAAAAGGTTCCTTGGTAAAAGTTTATACCTTGCTCGGCGAATTGCTTTATTGTGAGCCACTCAACTCAGCAGCGCAGGAACTCCAGCTCTGCCATTTACCTGATGGGGTGTATATAGTGGAAGTGAATGGGCAACGCAGTTTCTTAGTACTTAACAATTGATCACAAAGTATTCAAAATCAAAACTCCGCTTTTGAATTTATTATGTTTGGCTCTTGCATGTCAGGGCTTTGTAAAATCAAAATTGAAGCCAATACATTCAGTTGTAGGATTGGCGGGGGTGCAACTTGAAGCCACATTCCTACTAACAAACAAAGAATTTGCAATCCAATACTATATAAGGAAAATATAATTAGTTTTGCCAAAAGTTTATTGGTTAAGGCCTTGCCTTATCCCAAAAACCACAAGATGCCAAAAATCCTGTTGTGGGCAATATTATCGCTCTCTATCAATCAAATCCTATAATCGGCTCTTTTCGTAGTAAGCAAACCCCTTAGAGCCAATTACGCCCAAATCTTGCAACACCCCAGTTTTCAAAGTAATCGGAACAAAAAAATAACAATCAACAAAACAATAAAATGAAACAAACCCTTTTGGCCTTTTTAATCCTAATTTGCCTTGCATCCCAAGCAGGCGAATGGAAACCTATCCGCTCGCAACAAGCTGTTGATGCTTCGGTATCATTGGTTTCGTCGGATATTTCCACTTCGGTAATCCATTTTAAACTCGATGGTTTTTTTGTGAACGAAGTAAAAACCCCTCGCGGGAATGTTGTTACCATTTCGGTAGGTGAAGCCAGCCCGATTTTGGAGAAAGGCGCACCCGATTTGCCAAAAATGACCACTTCGGTTATTATCCCCGATTTGGCGATGATGGATGTGGAAGTGCTTTCATCTGACTTTGTTGAATTTGCCAATATGGACATTGCCCCTTCCAAAGGCAACCTCACCCGCGACATAAACCCCAATACCGTTCCGTATGAATACGGGCGGGCTTATAGCGAAAACAAGTTTTATCCCGGCAACGAGGCTGGTGTGCGCGACCCGTTTATACTGCGCGATTATCGTGGCCAAACCGTGATTGCCTATCCGTTTCAATACAATCCGGTTACCAAAGTGTTGCGTGTTTACACCGATATTACTGTTAAACTGAAAAAGATAAACAACAGCGGTTATAATATTTTCAGTCGAAATGCACTGCCTGCAAACATTGACCAGGATTTCAGCCAGGCTTACAGCCACGTTTTTTTGAACACCAGTTCGCCAGACTATACGCCTCTTAGCGATTATGGCCGTATGCTTATCATCAGCCATGCCAATTATATCCAAGCCATGCAGCCTTTTGTGGATTGGAAAAACAGCATGGGGATACGCACCGAAATTGTTGATGTTGCAACTGTGGGTGCAAACTCTGCAGCCATAAAATCGTATGTAAGCAATTATTTTAGCACCAATGGTCTTACTTTTCTTCTGCTTGTTGGCGATGCACCGCAAGTGCCCACCAATACTACCGGAAGTTTGGGAGGGCCGTCGGACAATGCATATGGATATTTGCTTGGCAACGACCATTACCCCGATATTTTTGTCGGGCGTTTTTCGGCCGAAAATGTGGAGCATGTAAACACCATGGTTCAGCGCACGCTGGAATACGAAAAACAACCGCTTACCACTACCAATTGGTTCGATAAAGGGGTTGGTATTGCATCCGACCAGGGACCAGGCGATGATGGCGAATACGATTACGAACACATGCGCAACATACGCACCGATTTGATGGGATTTACCTATTCGTCAGTAGCCGAATTGTATGATGGCAATCAGGGAGGCGAAGACCTATCGGGCAACCCAACTCCTGCCATGGTTTCCACTGAGCTGAATGCGGGGCGTTCGATAGTGAATTATGTGGGCCATGGAAGCGATAACTCCTGGGGCACAACCGGTTTTTCGAACACCAATGTGAACGCACTTACAAACAACCATTTCTGGCCATTTATTTTTAGCGTGGCATGTGTTAATGGTAATTTTTCTGCCGGCACCTGTTTTGCCGAAGCCTGGTTGCGTGCCAAAAATACCAACGGCCCCACAGGTGCAGTGGCAACATTGATGTCAACCATCAACCAAAGTTGGAACCCGCCAATGGATGGACAGGATGAAATGAATGATATCCTGATCGAATCGTACCCAACCAACATCAAAAGGAGTTTTGGGGGTATTTCAATGAATGGTTGCTTTAAGATGAACGAAACCTACGGTTCGGGTGGGGATGAAATGACCGATACCTGGACCATTTTCGGAGACCCTTCGGTAACTGTCCGCACCGCTTTGCCTACAGCTTTAGCAGCCACTCACGAAAACCAGGTATTTTTAGGCACAACTTCCTTTGTGGTGAATTCGACTGTTGAAGGCGCCTTGGCAGCTTTGAGCATTGATAACCAGTTTATTGCTGCCGGATTTATAAGCAATGGCTTGGTAACACTCAGTTTCCCGGCATTCCAAACCCCGGACTCCATGCATTTGGTTATAACCGCTTTTAACCATTTGCCTTACGAAGCCGATGTGTCCATAATCCCCAACAATGGGCCTTACCTTATTTACAATGCCAACACCATCAGTGATGTTACATCCAATAACAATGGCATGGCCGATTATGGCGAAACCGTGTTCCTGGAGCTTGCCCTTGCCAATATTGGTGTTGTAAATGCCGAAAACGTTGCGGTAAGCATCACCACTTCGGATCCATTTGTAACCCTGCTCGACTCGACCGATGTTTATACTTTGGTGCCGGCGCAGGACACAGTGGCCATGACCAACAGTTTTAGTTTTGCTTTGGCAAACAACATCCCCGATTTGCATGTTGTGGCTTTCCATTTCACTGCCATCAGCGGCAGCGATACCTGGGCCGGGAACTTTACGGTAACTGTCCATGCCGGGATTTTGAAGTATTCGCCATTTACAATTGACGATTCGCAGTATGGGAATGGAAACGGGAAAGCCGACCCAGGCGAGACTTTTAACGTGTTGGTTCCAATCAAAAATATTGGTTCTGCCGCCATCGCGAATGCAAACGGGCAAATTTCGTTCAACGACCCTTATGTTTCCTTGCTTTCGTCGCCATCGCAATATTATGGGAACCTGGCTGCTGGCGAGGCCATTTCACAAGCTTATACACTTCAGGCCGATGCCAGCACACCAAACGGTCAGGTTATCCCGGTTGCTTTCCTAATGACTGCTGATTTGGGGTTGCAAGAATTGGATTATTTCAATCTGGTTGTGGGGCAAATTCCGGTTGCGGTTATTGACCTTGACGGAAACCACAATTCAGGTCCTGCCATTCAGGATGCATTGGTGGCGAACAGCGTGTATGCCGAGTATAAAACATCAATGCCCGGCGATGTAAGCAATTACTCCACCTTGTTTGTTTGCCTTGGTGTTAGTGCCAAGAAACACATACTCACAACCGCTGAGGGGCAGAAACTTGCCAATTTTGTAGATGCCGGTGGCCGCTTGTATATGGAAGGTGGCGACACCTGGTATTACGACCCAAAAACTGCCGTACACCCTAAGTTTAAAACAAATGGGGTTATGGATGGCAACAGCGACCTGAGCACCGAAACTGGTCAGCCCGGACAGTTTGCCGAAGGCTTAAGCTTTGCATACACTGGTGATAAGGAATTTATTGACCATATTTCGCCACTTTCGCCCGCCTTTTCGTTGTTTAAAAACATTACACCGCTTTATATTTCGGCAGTTGCTTACGATGCAGGAACATATCGCACCGTTGCATCTGCATTTGAGTTTGGCGGCTTGCAGGATGGCGCAACTCCTTCCACACGCACCGAATATATGCACCGCATCATTGAATTTTTCGGGATTTTGGCTTCGCCATATACCGCCAATTTTATGGGCAGCCCGGTAAATATATGCGAAAATATGTCGGTAACATTTAACGATTATTCCACTGCTGGCACCACTTCCTGGGACTGGACTTTCCCCGGCGGCAATCCTGCAAGCAGCACCGAACCACAACCTGTTGTTACATACACCACACCTGGTTTGTACGATGTAACGCTTATTGTTTCTAACGGAACTTTTACCGACACGCTTGTAAAAAACAGTTATGTGTGGGTTGCATATTGCACAGAATTAAACGAAAAACCCGAGGCTGGAATCACGGTTTATCCAAACCCAGCTACAAACTATGCTTCAGTTACTTTTGGCGGCCTCACCGGATTTGCCACACTGAACCTCAGCGATGCCATGGGCAAAACAGTTTTTACGGCCAACCAAATTGAAACCTCCAAAGCCTACACACTTTCCCTAAGCGGTTTGCCCGAAGGGATTTACCTTGCCAACTTTACTGCCGATGGAAAGCAGTTTGTTAAAAAGATTGTAGTAAGGAAGTAAATTGCAGGATTGCGGATTGGGAGAATAAAAAAAATCCCTGCTGCGGTGTGGCGGGGATTTTTTTTATGGGTTTTTTAGTGTAAACAAGTAATCTTGGAGTAACTTGGCTGGCCGCATCTGGAAAAAGATGCTACCGAACATCGTTATGCAATTTATCCTACTAACTTTGTTTCAAAAATTAAAAACTACAACCATGAGCACTCGACTGGATAATCTGCGATTGAATTATAAGATCTGGCTGGAAAGCTCGGACCGAGAAGGGATTTTAGGAGATAAAAAATGTGAATTGCTTAGGGCAATTGAAGAAACCGGATCCCTGAATGATGCTATGAAAAAATTAAACCTGACTTATCGGAAAACGTGGGACAACTTGCGAAAAATAGAAAATGAATTAGGCTTTGCACTTATTAAACCTACGCGAGGTGGTACTGATGGAGGAAACACAGTTTTAACAACCGAGGGTAAAATTATAATACAAGCATTTGAAAAATTTCATTTAGAATATGACCTGATTATCCACGAAGGATTTGAAAAAATACTGAATGAACTGAAGCAGCAGATTAAATAAAAGAAATCTTTTTTTGTGAACCCAACCTATAAATAAATTGATACTTTTGCACAACGAATTGCAAATTAATGCAACTCGATAAATATTTAACCATCTCCTACGTATGAACAATGCTATCTACAATTTCCAACTTCCGGCAAACGAACCAGTATTAGAATACAAAAATGAAAGTCCAGAACGGAAGCAATTAGAAGCCGAAATACAAAAGCAAATCCTTAATCCTATCGAAATTCCTCTTATAATAGGAGGGAAAGAAGTGAGGACAAGCCAAACCGGGCAGGTGCGTATGCCCCACAATCATTCCCATGTACTGGCAACCTATTACAAAGCAACTGAAAAAGAAGTGCAAATGGCTATTGATTCCTCATTAGCAGCACACCGGATTTGGTCAGATCTTTCGTGGACGGTACGTGCATCCATCTTATTGAAAGCCGCTGAGCTTATATCGGGTAAGTACAGGGCTGTGATGAATGCCGCTACCATGTTAGGCCAAAGTAAAAACATGTATCAGGCAGAGATAGATTCGGTATGTGAAACAATTGATTTTTTGAAGTTTAACGCATATTTTGTTTCCCAGATTTATGAAATGCAACCCCGGTCGGCTTTCAACCAGTTGAACAAAATGGAGTTCCGTCCGTTGGAAGGATTTGTATTTACAGTTAGTCCTTTCAATTTTACTTCTATTGCTTCTAACCTTAATATGGCTCCTGTTATGATGGGAAATGTTACGGTATGGAAGCCTGCAACTACCTCCTTGTTGTCAAATTATTACCTAATGAAGATATTTCAGGAGGCCGGTCTGCCAGATGGGGTGATCAATTTTGTGCCCGGCAGTGGTGCTTTAATAGGTAAGGTTGCACTTGCATCGCCCGACCTGGCAGGAATTCATTTTACCGGATCGAACCAGACATTTAATTATCTGTGGAAAGAGGTAGCCTCGCAATTGCCACACTATAAATCGTATCCGAGGTTAATAGGCGAAACAGGCGGCAAAAACTTCATTTTTGTTCATCCGACAGCAGAACCGAAAGAGGTTGCCGTAAATGCTTATCGAGGTGCTTTTGAATACCAGGGGCAAAAGTGTTCGGCAGTATCGAGAATGTATGTACCTGTTTCGCTCTGGCCAGAAGTAAAAGAAGAGTTAATCAGAATTAGCGAAGATGCTGAAATGGGTGATATTCTTGACCCAATAAACTTTATAAACGCAGTGATAGATGAAGGCTCATTCGATAACTGTATGAACTATATTGATTATGCGAAAGATTCGGCGGAAGCTGAAATAATTGCCGGCGGAAAAGGAAACAAAAGTGTTGGTTATTATGTTGAACCAACACTTATAGTAACTACTAATCCGAAATTCAAATCCATGGAGGAAGAGATATTCGGCCCTGTTCTGACCATTTTCGTTTACGAGGATAAAAAACTTCAGGAAACAATCAATCTCTGCAATACAACCTCACCTTACGGACTAACCGGTGCCGTTTTTGCCCGCGACAGGGTAGCTGCTTCTGCTATGTGTGAGCAGTTGAGATATGCTGCGGGTAATTTTTACATCAACGACAAGCCAACCGGAGCCATAGTTGGATTGCAACCTTTTGGCGGATCCAGGGCATCAGGCACGAACGACAAAGCCGGTGGGGAATTTAACCTGATAAGATGGATAAGCCCACGAACCATAAAAGAAACCTTTCAGCCAGCAACGGAATATCGGTATTGCTACATGATGGAATAAAAATTTATTAACCAACAAAACAAAGATGAGAATAGATTTAAAAAAGTTAGGGATTGAACTTACCAATGCGGGAGCATGCACGGGCAGCGAATGGATGGACACCAAAGGCGAGGAAACTTCGTCTTTTTCACCTATTGATGGATCATTAATCGCAAAAGTAAAAAATGCCACCCTTGAAGATTATGAACATTTGCTTGCCAAGGCACAGGATGCTTACCTTAAATGGCGAATTGTCCCTGCACCTAAGAGGGGTGAAGTAGTGCGCCAGATTGGTGAAGCACTTCGTGAAAAGAAGGCAGAGCTCGGTTACCTTGTATCGCTCGAAATGGGCAAGATATATGAGGAAGGGCTTGGCGAAGTTCAGGAAATGATTGATATATGTGAATTTTCGGTAGGCCAATCCCGGTTATTAAACGGAGCAACCATGCATTCCGAACGGCCTTTCCACCGTATGTATGATCAATATCATCCTATCGGAATTGTTGGTATTATCACATCGTTCAATTTCCCGGTCGCGGTTTGGGGCTGGAATGCCATGCTTGCAGCCATAGCCGGAGATGTAGTAATATGGAAACCAAGTTCAAAAACCCCTCTTTGTGCTTTAGCCGTACAAAAAATTATTGCTGAAACGCTTAAAGCCAACAATGTGCCAGAGGGGGTTTTCAATATGATAGTTGCAAAGTCAACAGTGCTTGGAGACAATTTTGCTGCAGACAAACGTATTCCTCTTATCTCGGTTACGGGTTCAACCATAGTTGGGCGCAGGGTTGCGGCCATTGTTGGGAAACGCCTTGGTAAAACAATACTGGAATTAGGCGGTAACAATGCTGTTATTATTTCGAAACATGCTGACCTTGATATGACGCTTCAATCGGTTGTATTTGGTGCTGTAGGAACCTGTGGGCAACGATGCACATCAACACGTAGGCTGATTATTCATGAATCTGTTTATGAAACAGTTAAAGAACGATTGGTTGCTGCGTATAACAGTATAAGCGACCGTATTGGTGACCCATTAGAGAAAGAAACTCTTGTTGGGCCTTTGGTAGATGGTGCAGCCGTAAACAACTTTCTTCATGCTATTGAAGAAGTACAAAAAGAAGGCGGCAAACTTGCTTTTGGCGGCACAAGCCTGAAAGGCGAAAAGTACCCTAATGGAAATTATGTGCTACCAGCTATAGTTGAAGCGGAAAACCATTATAACATGGTACAGGAAGAAACCTTTGCACCGATAGTTTACCTGATAAAATTTAAAACTATTGAAGAAGCAATAGCACTCAATAACCATGTACCGCAAGGATTATCATCGTGTATATTTACCGAAAATCTTGTAGAGGCTGAAACGTTCCTTTCAGAAACAGGGTCAGACTGCGGAATCGCAAATGTTAACCTTGGCACATCCGGTGCAGAAATCGGAGGGGCTTTTGGTGGCGAAAAAGATACAGGTGGTGGCCGCGAATCAGGTTCCGATGCCTGGAAAGCCTATATGCGCCGCCAGACCAATACTATTAATTTTAGTGGCCAGACAGCATTAGCACAAGGGATTACATTCGACTTTTAATTTCAGGATTGTGCTCACTAAAACCCTGTATCCGCACAAAACCCTTCAAGCGGTGCTGCAAATACATGATGTGGGGCTATTGAAATAAAAAAATCCCTGCTACGGTGTGGCGGGGATTTTTTGTGGGGAAGGATTTGATGAAAACAGGTAAGTGAAACTTGGCCGGACGCGTTTGAAAAAAGACGCGCGCTAAAATTAGAAAGCAGTTTGTGGCTAATTCTTATTTTGAGGTGCTATCTGAC
>CAJAXK010000170.1 GCA_903946925.1 uncultured Bacteroidales bacterium
AATGCGTTTGGCAATATTGAATTTTGTATCGCTTTGCCAGCGGCCCAACATGCTTTGTGAAGCATCAAAAATGAAAAGTATCCTTGTTAGCGGTTCAGGCTTTTTTGCAATTTGAGGTTGGTTTTGTGCAAATGTGCCAAAAGCCATTATCAAAAAAATGGCAGTAGTAATCAGCTTGGTTTTATTGCTTTTCGGAATGTTCAATGTCTTGATGTTTTATGTGTGGTAGTTTAGGATGTAATTTATATGCGGACTGATAAAGAGATTGATTTTAATCACATTCAAAGAACGTATTCCGGCTTACTTTATTTAAGTGAAAACGACTAAAATTCTGTTTATTAGCGGGAATTTGAAGAATTGTTATGAAATCAGTCAAACAATTAACTAAGGTTTATGACCCAATGTTTGTTAAATCATTAGCTAAATTAGGCCTTTAAACAATAGATGTGAGGAATGTTAATATTTTTGGGAAATATTTTTGTCTAACTCCTCGTTATCTAATACTCAAAACGGGGTAAGTGGCCGAATTTCAGAACCAATAGATTATTTGTGCAAGTAAATAAACCACGGCGCTTTCATGGTTTGAAAATATGGGGCAATTTATCCGATTAAAAGTTAATTACCCACGAATAGTATTTAAACTAATTGGAAATCAAAAACATATAAATGGATATTTTTAAGAAACTGAAAAATAAATTGAAATCTATATTATTGATATATAGTTTGTTGTATTGTATTGCCGCAAATTCTCAAGTTTTGTTCCATTCGGATATTAAAGAGCAGCATTGGGTTGATTCAGTTTATAATTCGCTCACATCGCAACAACGGATCGGACAGTTGTTTATGTTGCGGGCTAATTCTGATATTGATTCCGCTGAGATTCATCAGTTGTCGGATTTGATACGGGAGTACAATATCGGTGGGCTTTGCTTTTTTAAAGGTGGCCCCATGCGTCAGGCAATCCTTACCAATTATTATCAGCAGTTGGCAGCTACACCCATGTTGATTTCGATGGATGCCGAATGGGGTTTGGGGATGAGGCTCGACAGTACAATCCCTTTTGCGAGGCAAATGACTTTAGGCGCCATGCAAAATGAAGGCTTAATATCCGAATACGGACAAACTATTGCTGCCCAATTACGTAGGATGGGGGTTCATATAAGTTTTTCTCCCGTAGCTGATTTAAACAGTAATCCGGCAAATCCTGTAATCAATATCCGGTCTTTTGGCGAGCATAAAGAGGATGTTGCCCGCAAATCCGTTCTTTATATGAAAGCACTTCAAAAAGGGGGCATTATTACCGTTGCCAAACATTTTCCGGGCCATGGCGATACCGATTTGGATTCGCATTTTTCGTTGCCTGTAATCACACATTCGGCAGCTACCATCGATACCCTGGATCTTTATCCTTTTAAAGAACTGATTAAAGCCGGTGTTGATGGCATGATGGTTGCTCATTTGAATATACCGGCACTGGATACCACAAAAAACCTCCCTTCCAGCCTCTCGCCATTAATTATTGATTCGTTGTTACGCAAAAAGTTGGGCTTTAATGGGTTAGTGTTTACCGATGCCCTTGATATGAAAGGGGTTTCTAATTTTGATAAACCAGGTATGGTTGAACTAAAGGCTTTAATGGCTGGGAACGATGTGCTGTTGCTGTCGGTTTCAGTTGATAAAGCTGTAGCTGCCATCCAACAAGCAATCGACAGTGGGTATTATTCCATAGCTGATCTCGAAATGCATTGCAAAAGGATACTAAGCTGCAAATACAGGTCGGGGCTTACTAAACCTCAAGTAATAAGCACTTTGAATCTCTACAAGGATCTTCATTCGAGGCACGACGAAAATTTTAATGTTGAGCTTTATAAAAATGCGGTTACTGTCCTTATTAATGTAGATAATTCGCTTCCAATCAATAATTTGGATACTTTAAAAATCGCTACTTTAGTGATAGGTTACGAAAGCCTTAAAAAGTTTCAATACCGTATTGATGATTATGCGCAAACCGACCATTTCACCCTATCGCGCAATGCCGACAGCAAAGAAGTTTCCGATATTTACAAAAACCTTAAAGATTATAACCTCGTAATTATTGGCATAAACAACACGAACCCTTCACCCACGCGGAATTTTGGGATTTCGGATGTTACAGTTTCATTGGTTGATTCGCTTCTGGTTTCAAAAAACTGCATTTTAAACTTGTTCACAATCCCATATAGTATCAACTTGTTTTCAAAAATAGATAAGTCGAAGGCTTTAATTGTTGGATATCAGGATAATGAGTACGTTTATGATGCTGTTGCTCAGATGCTGTTTGGTGCATATTCAGCTTCTGGCAGGCTTCCGGTTGGCGTTAATGCGCAATTCCCAACTCATGCGGGTCTTTTCACCAATCCTACCAACCGTTTGCGCTATAACCCTTACGAAGGCTTGGGTTTCAATGATTCTGTTTTCTGGCAAATCGATTCGTTGGTAAAAACTGGGATTGATAAAATGGCTTATCCGGGGTGCGAAGTCCTGATTGCAAAAAGCGGTAACGTGATTTATCATAAAGCTTTTGGGAATACGGATTACCTTCAAAATGTACCGGTAAAGGTTAATGATGTTTACGACCTGGCGAGCGTTACAAAAGTGGCAGCTACAACTTTGGCAATCATGAAACTTTATGATGAGGGAAAGGTAAATCTTGATGCACCACTTTCGAAAACACTTGATTATCTGCAAAACTCAAATAAAAACAAGATTACCATTCGTGAAGTTATGTGCCATCAGGCGGGATTGGTTGCATGGATTCCTTTCTACGCCAAAACCTTGGTAAATGGTTTGCCCGACAGCTCTTTGTATTCAACAACCCTTTCGGAACAGTTTCCTTATAAGGTTGCCGAAAATATGTATTTGCACAAAAATTACCATCAGGCAATATTGGATTCAATAATCAATTCCCCACTTTCGGGAAAAAATGAATACCGTTACAGTGATTTGGGGTTTATACTTATGCAGCAGTATGTTGAAAAAATTACAGGAAAAAGCCTCGATGAATATGTTGACGATGAATTTTATAAGCCTTTGGGGTTGCACAAGCTTACATTTCAGCCACTTAAAAAAATCCCACTAAACCGGATCATGCCAACCGAAAATGATACGCTGTTCAGGCATCAGCTTTTGCAGGGCAATGTTCACGATCCTGCAGCAGCCATGCTTGGCGGGGTTGCCGGTCATGCTGGTTTGTTTGGCAATGCAAACGATATGGCTGTGTTGCTGCAAATGCTAATTCAGGATGGTTCTTATGCTGGCCACCAATATATTAAACCCGAAACAGTGGCCTTGTTCACGAAAAGGCAGTTTAAGGAAAATAGGCGGGGATTAGGTTTCGACAAGCCACAACTCAAGCCAACGGAACCTGGGCCTGCTTGTGAGGAAGCTCCCGCAAATAGTTTCGGCCATACCGGATTTACCGGAACATATATCTGGGCCGACCCAGATAACGACCTTAGTATAGTATTCCTTTCTAACCGGGTAAACCCAAATGCAGAACCTAATAAATTGGCTCAGATGGGGATAAGGACACAAATTCAAAAAACCATTTATCAGGCACTGAAATTTAACAGCGGTGAAAAGCAACAAAAAATGGAAAAGGCAGTTAAATAGAGTGTGTTTATTTACTTGGCTTGCTTAAAAATATACGATGTACGAATTATTTTCAGCGAGTTAGATTAGTCAATCGTAACTCGTCAATCGTAAATAAATAATAACCCCGACTCTTTAGACTGACCCTAATTAACAAACAACCAATTGAAAACCGATTATACACAGCAAGGCTTGTTACTCCCGCTAATGGAGGATTTTTACACCATTCAGGGAGAGGGCTTTCATACAGGTAAAGCTGCCTATTTCTTGCGCATTGGAGGCTGCGATGTAGGTTGTTACTGGTGCGATGTGAAAGAATCGTGGAACCCAAAACTTCATCCTTTAACCGAAACCGATGAAATTGTAAACCGCGTGCTTGGAAACCCGGCAGCAACTGTTGTAATTACTGGTGGCGAACCATTAATGTATAAGCTTGATTATTTGTGCGATAGCTTGAAAAACAATGGCTTACAGGTGCATCTCGAAACTTCAGGTTCTCATCCGTTTAGCGGTTCGTTCGATTGGATTTGCCTTTCACCAAAGAGAAAAAGTCCACCTAAGCAGGAAATTTTCTCTAAAGCTAATGAACTAAAAGTAATAGTTTTTGATGATACCGATTTTGCATGGGCAGAAGAAAATGCCCTGCTGGTAAATCCTGATTGTTACCTCTGCCTTCAACCCGAATGGAGCCGCATGGAAACCGTTTTACCTGATATAATCGAGTACGTATTGAAAAACCCACGCTGGCATATATCCTTGCAGGCACATAAATTTATGCACATACCTTAGGTTGAAAAACAATTATTAACTTCTTTCTTTTTTAACGCTTTTTGGTAAATACTTGATAATTAATTCTGTAAAATGAAAAAAGTATTCCTTTCAATTTTAGCATTTTCAATAATCCTGACAATTTTCGGTTTTATAGTTGATTCTGACGAGTTTGTTCTTGATATCAAAGAAAACGTCATCGATTTTATAGGTATGACGACATTGTTTTTCACTTTCTTTTCATTGGTTTATCTAATGATTTCTTTCATTTTAACAAGATTTTTCTCCAAATAGGTTGTTCTTTCGATAAGTTTTTTGTCTAAACCAAAAGTATTTCTTTGTTTATCAGTCATTGATTGTTAAGGCTTTTATCAAAGTTCAGTACTTTCGCATCTAAAAATAAGTTTTATGGCTACATTCAAGTGTTTACTCATTTTTGGGATTGTATTTATATTGAATATTGGTTTGCAAGCTCAACAAACGACCAAAACCAAATCCGACAAACAATTTGAGAAGGCTGTACAGTTTTACGATCGTCGCGATTATGCCAACACATTGCGGCTGCTTGATGGTTTATTGGAAGATGAACCTGCTTATGCCAAAGCCTGGTTGCTAAAAGCTGATATGTATTACGATTTGAAAGATTTGTCCAAAGCCATGGATTGCTATAAAAGTGCGATTCAAATTGATCCGAAAGTGTATCCTCCGGCATATTATATTATGGCTAATCTTTATTTTGAGATGGAAAAATATACCGATGCTAAGGCAAACTACCTTGTTTATCTGTCATTTAATCCCAAAATCCAAGCTGAACTCAGACGTATTCAGGAAAATTTGGTGCTTTGCGATTTCAGGGCAGAAATGATGAAAAACCCAGTTCCGTTTAAACCTGTTAATATTGGTTCAAATATCAATACTTCTGGTTCTGAATATATAAACGCAATCAGTTTAGATGAAAGCCAACTTTATTTTACCCGCAAAGGCACCGACCCACGCAGCGACGAAAGTTTTTTTCGTTCCACTTCTGCGCGTTCTACTTCGGGCCAGCTCAACTGGAGCCCTGCAATCGAAATTGGCGCACCTATAAACACGCCTGGCAACGAGGGCGCACTTTGTGTTTCACCCGATGGAATGACGATTATTATTACATGTTGCAGCCGCCGCGATTCCTATGGAAGCTGCGACTTATATTCAGCAAATAAAGTCGGCAAAACCTGGTCCGAACCCGTTAACCTTGGCCCCGAAATTAATTCGACAGCTTGGGAATCGCAACCTTGTTTGGGTGCCGATGGCCGGACGTTATATTTTGTTTCGGCGGTTTCGGGCGGTTTTGGTGGTTCTGATATTTATAAAAGCACTTTACAGGATAATGGTTATTGGGATGTTCCGGTAAACATGGGCGATTCGATAAATACATCTTCCGATGAGATGTCGCCATTTATCCATCCCGATGGACACACCCTTTATTTTTCCTCGCGTGGCCATAAAGGCATGGGTGGTGCCGATTTGTTTGTTTCCCGATTAGGCAAAAACGATAGGTGGTTGAAACCTGAGAATTTGGGTTATCCGGTTAATACCAACCGCGATGAAATCAATTTAATTATTAATGCAAAAGGTACCGAAGCCTTTATCTCCGCCGAACGCGAAAATGTTGTCGGGAATATGGATATTTATCGTTTCGAGTTGCCTGTTCAATCAAGGCCAACCCCCGTTTCGTACGTAAAAGGCAATGTGTTCGATAAAAACACTTTAATACCATTGTCTGCCAATTTCGAACTCATTGATATGCAAAGCAGTAAAGTTGTTATAAACTCAACTTCCGATCAGGTAACAGGCGAATTTGTAATGACATTGCCTGTAGATAAGGATTATGCCTTAAATGTATCGTGTAAAGGGTACTTGTTCTATTCCATGAATTTTAAGCTTAGTAGCGAAAGTGATTCTATTAATGCGGTAAAACTAAATATACCCATGCAAGCCGTGGCAGTAGGGGAGAAGGTAGTGCTGCGGAATATCTTTTTCGAAACTGATAAGTATGAACTTTTACCCGATTCAAAAGCTGAATTGGGCAAACTAATCTCTTTCTTGTTGAAAAACAATAATTTGCGTATTGAAATTGGAGGCCATACCGATACAGAAGGAAGTGAAACACACAACCTCACCCTATCACAAAATAGGGCGAAAGCAGTTTACGATTATCTGGTTTCAAAAGGGATAACAGCCGAAAAACTGTCGTACAAGGGCTACGGCGAAACAATGCCAATATCGGGCAACGACACTCCCGAAGCCCGTGCCAGCAACCGAAGGACCGAGTTTAAAGTAATAAGCAAATAAAATCCGCAATTGTAAATGGTTATTGGTTATTGGGTTAATGGTTATTGTCTCCAATCCGCAATCCGTAATCCTCAAGCCTCAATTGTAAATGGTTATTGGTTATTGGGTTAATGGTTATTGTCTCCAATCCGCAATCCACAATCCTCAATCCGCGATTATAAATGGTTATTGGTTATTGGGTTAATGGTTATTGTCACCAATCCGCAATCCGCAATCCTCAATTGTAAATGGTTATTGGTTATTGGGTTAATGGTTATTGTCTCCAATCCGGAATCCGCAATCCGCAATCCGACATCCGCAATCCGACATCCCACATCCCCAATTACTTAGCTGTCCAAAAGCAACGTTGTGGGGAAACAATCCTTTCTTCGGTTTTAAGTTTTGTCATGGCTTTGTCAACAAGTTTCCTGTCGAGTCCTGTTTTTTCGGCAATCTGTCCGGCACTCATTGGCTTTTCACTTTGCTTTAATGCTTCTACAATTTGATCTTCGGTGTTCATAGCTTTCTGTTTTTAATTATGAATTCTGTATTATTTGTTGTCGTAGGTTTTTTTATTCACTTTTATGTGCCAAAAATAGGGATTTTCCTATTGCAGCCCTCTGAAAAATCATCTTTTAGTTGGTGTAATTCTTATCTCAAATTTAATTACTTTTGCAAACTTATTTTTGAACGCAATAAATAAAATGATAAACATTACATTACCCGATAATTCAGTTAAGCAATTTGCAGCAGGTACCACGGCCATGCAGGTTGCCCAAAGTATAAGCGAAGGTTTGGCCCGCAATGTTTTAGCTGCCAAAGTTGATGGGGAAGTTTGGGATTCCACACGCCCGCTCACCAAAGATGCCCGTTTACAATTACTCACTTGGAACGATCCGGAAGGCAAATCTGCTATGTGGCATTCTTCGGCTCATCTAATGGCCGAAGCTATCGAACTGCTTTTTCCCGGTGTAAAATTCGGAATCGGGCCTGATATCGAAAATGGGTTTTATTACGATATGGATTTTGGTACACACCAGATTTCCCTTGAGGACTTACAACGCATAGAAGCAAAAATGCTTGAACTTGCCCGGCAAAAGCAACAATACCTGCGTCGTTCGGTTTCTAAACCAGAGGCTTTAACTTATTTTACCAATAAGAATGACGAATACAAGGTTGAATTAATAACCGATTTGCAGGATGGTGAAATAACTTTTTACGAAACCGGACAATTTACCGACTTATGCCGTGGACCGCATTTACCTGATACTTCGCCTATTAAAGCTGTAAAACTGCTTAAAATCGCTGGTGCATACTGGCGTGGCGACGAAAAAAGGAAAATGCTCACCCGTATTTACGGTATCACCTTTCCAAAGCAAAAGGAACTGGACGAATATCTGGTTTTGTTGGAAGAGGCCAAAAAACGTGACCATCGGAAATTGGGCAGGGAACTTGAACTGTTCACATTCTCGCAAAAGGTAGGCCAAGGCTTGCCATTATGGTTGCCAAAAGGTGCCCAATTGCGCGAAAGGCTCGAGAATTTCTTAAAAAGCCTTCAGCGTAAAGCAGGATACCTACCGGTTATTACCCCACATATTGGAAATGTTGAACTTTACAAAACCAGTGGCCATTTTCAAAAATATGGCAAAGACTCGTTCCAGCCAATAAATACTCCAATTGAAGGAGAGCAGTTCCTGCTCAAACCAATGAATTGCCCACACCACTGCGAAATTTATAATGCTAAACCTCGTTCCTATAAGGATTTGCCAATCAGGTTTGCAGAGTTCGGTACCGTTTACCGTTACGAACAAAGTGGTGAGCTTCATGGACTTACAAGGGTTCGTGGCTTTACTCAGGACGATGCCCATCTTTTCTGTCGTCCCGATCAGTTAAAGGTTGAGTTTATGGCTGTTATTGACATAGTCCTACATATTTTCAGGATACTCGACTTTAAAGATTACACAGCACAAATTTCGTTGCGCGACCCCAATAACAGGGAAAAATACATCGGCAGCGATGAGAATTGGGAAAAAGCCGAAAGCGCAATTATTGAAGCTGCTGCCGAAAAGGGATTGAAAACCACGGTTGAACTTGGTGAAGCTGCATTTTACGGCCCAAAACTCGACTTTATGGTAAAAGATGCCCTTGGACGAAAATGGCAACTTGGGACCATTCAAGTTGATTATAACCTACCAGAGCGATTTGAACTGGAATATACAGGCAGCGACAACCTAAAATACCGACCGGTTATGATACACCGCGCACCTTTTGGTTCGATGGAGCGTTTTGTAGCCGTGCTTTTGGAGCATACCGCCGGAAATTTCCCCTTATGGCTTACACCCGATCAGGTTATTATTCTGCCTATCAGCGAGAAATATGTTGATTATGCAAAAAAAGTTGCACAGGTGCTGGATAATTCCGAAATTCGCGCCCTCATTGACGAACGCAGTGAAAAGACTGGGAAGAAAATCAGGGATGCCGAAATGATGAAAATCCCATACATGATTATTGTAGGGGAAAAAGAAGAGGCAGATGGCTCGGTTTCGGTGCGTAAACACGGTCAAGGAGATATGGGGACATTTAGCCAAAGCGATTTTATTGCCCACATTGCTGAAGAAACCAGAAAGCAACTCGAATAATACTTTTTTAAAGTATTGTTTTAAATAAAATAAATCTGAATTATTCACCCACAGAAAGGAGTTATAACCATAGCAACAACTAACTACAGCAGCAACAGCAGCGGTAACCGTCAAGATCGCCGATTCCCACGTCGCGAGAAAGAAGAACTGCATAAGATTAATGATAAGATTAAATCACCCGTTGTTAGGGTGGTCGGCGAAAACATTGAACCAGGCATCTATAATTTTAAGGAAGCCCTTCAAATGGCCGAAAATCTAGAACTCGATCTTGTTGAGATTTCCCCAACTGCCAATCCACCGGTTTGCCGTATAGTGGATTATAAGAAGTTTCTTTACGAACTGAAGAAGAAACAAAAGGAAATTAAAGCAAAAACAGCTAAGGTTGTTGTGAAGGAAATCCGAATGGGTCCCCAAACTGATGAGCATGATTTTAATTTTAAACTAAAACATGCACGCAGTTTCCTTCAGGAAGGCGCAAAGGTTAAGGTTGAAGTGTTTTTCCGTGGACGTTCCATTGTTTACAAAGACCAAGGGGAAATAATCCTTCTGAAGTTTGCACAGGAACTTATGGATTTTGGAAAAGTTGAAAAACTTCCTCTGCTCGAAGGGAAACGGATGATAATGATTATTGCACCTAAAAAAGCTTCTGTTTAAACTGTAATGATAATTACCAATAGCCTGCCTCCTAATAGTCTAATTACCTAATAATCACCATAAATAAATTAAGTATCATGCCTAAAATGAAGAGTAAATCCGCTGCCAAAAAGAGGTTCACAACCACTGGCACGGGCAAGCTGAAAAGGAAGCATGCTTACCACAGCCACATCCTAACAAAAAAATCGAACAAACGTAAACGTAACCTTGGTTACACCACGCTTGTTGATACAGCGGATGTGAAAGCGGTTAAGTTAATGCTCGCTTGCTAAATCAATTAATTTTTAACCTTACTTTCAGCTCCCTAAGAATCAGCTTAACAGCCGGTCGCTGAAGTAAAAAAAACAAAAAAAATGCCAAGATCAGTCAATGCAGTCGCCTCAAGGGCTCGCAGGAAAAAAATCCTGAAAGCGGTTAAAGGCCAATTCGGCAGGCGCAAAAATGTGTGGACGGTAGCTAAGAATGCCTACGAAAAAGGTGGACAATATGCTTACCGCGACAGAAAAACCAAAAAACGCAATTTCCGCGCTCTATGGATTACCCGCATCAATGCCGGTACTCGTGAGTATGGGATGTCGTATTCGGTATTTATGGGCAAATTACACGCCAATAATATTGAACTCGACCGCAAAGTACTTGCCGACCTGGCTCTGAACAATGCCGATGCTTTTAAAGCTATCGTTGATTTTGTGAAGTAGTCCTTTTCACAATACTATAAAAAGCCACCGATGAGGTGGCTTTTTTTATGCTAATAAAACCCGTACTTTCTGTAGTTGGTGTGTTCATCCCATTATTCCACGACTTGCCTTTTAAATTGCAATATGCAGAAAGTTTTTGATTTAGGCTGTTGGGCTTTGCTATTCAAATAATGCTTGGTTTTAATCCACACAGTCGCAAACGATGATGAATCCTAATACCCAAACCCCAAATCCAAACACCAAGAGTTAAACAACTGAACAGTTACGTTTAATTTAGTAAAGTAAAAGTTGTGAAATCCATTCTTTAGTGCTGGCTTGTATTGTACTTTCTGTCAACATCGCCTTGTTTTATAATGGTTTCAAACCCTTGTCAGAACAAGCCAAGGTGTTAAGATTTTTTAACAAGGACTTTCATTAAAATTAGTAAATTTGCAGATTCAAAAAAAAGCTATGTTTATTGATAGTGAAAAATTTGCGGGCGATGGCCTGACTTATGATGATGTATTGCTCATTCCCGCTTATTCCGAAGTGCTTCCACGCGATGTTGACACATCATCTTGGTTTACTCGAAAAATAAAGATCAACATTCCTATTGTTTCTGCTGCCATGGATACGGTTACCGATTCGACCTTGGCTATTGCAATCGCACAGGAAGGTGGCATTGGGGTGTTGCACAAAAACATGAGCATTCAGGATCAGGCCGCCGAAGTGCGGCGTGTAAAGCGCTCTGAAAGTGGCATGATTACCGACCCTATCACTTTGAGTGAAAATGCTGTGGTTCAGGATGCACTCAATATAATGCGCGAAAATAAAATTGGTGGAATTCCAATCGTAAATGCTGATGGCAAACTTATAGGTATCATCACCAACCGCGATCTCCGCTTCGAACGCAACCATCAAAGGCCGGTTATTGAAATCATGACCCGCGAAAACCTGGTTACAACCAACATACTCACCGACCTTGAAACAGCATCCGATATTTTACAGGAATATAAAATTGAAAAACTTCCGGTTGTTGATGCAAATTACAAACTTGTCGGACTAATTACTTATAAGGACATAAGCAAAATAAAAGCCAGGCCCAATGCCTGTAAGGACGAGTTGGGGCGTTTGCGCGTGGCCGCCGGTGTTGGCGTTACTGCCGATGTATTGGAACGGGTATCCGAACTTGTGAAAAACGGTGTAGATGCAGTTGTTATTGACACCGCCCACGGTCATTCGAAAGGGGTAATTGAAACTGCCAAACTTGTTAAATCCCATTTTCCTAACCTACAGCTTGTAGTTGGCAATATTGCTACTGCTGAAGCTGCACGGGCTTTGGTAAATGCTGGTGCCGATGCAGTAAAAGTTGGGATAGGCCCTGGATCTATTTGCACTACCCGCGTAATTGCTGGTATCGGTATCCCTCAGCTTTCAGCAATTTATGCAGTTGCCAAGGAACTTCAGGGAACTGGAATACCTGTAATTGCCGATGGTGGGATACGATACACAGGTGATATTGTTAAGGCCCTTGCTGCCGGTGCAGGAAGTATTATGGCCGGATCGTTGTTTGCCGGCGTTGAAGAATCGCCCGGTGAAACGATAATTTACGAAGGCCGCAAATTCAAATCGTACCGTGGAATGGGGTCCGTTGAAGCTATGCAAAAAGGATCTAAAGACCGGTATTTCCAGGATGCGGAAGATGATATAAATAAATTAGTCCCCGAAGGCATTGTGGGCAGGGTTCCTTTTAAAGGCACCTTATCCGAAGTAATCCACCAAATGGTAGGCGGCTTGCGTGCAGGTATGGGATATACAGGTTCAGCAAATATTGCAGGTTTACAAAATGCAAAATTTGTCAAAATAACTTCTTCGGGTGTTGTCGAAAGCCATCCACACGATATTACTATTACGAGCGAAGCTCCAAATTACAGCAGATAACCTCAATAAGTTCAATTTTAACCAAACCAGGTGTTTATTGCAACACCAGATTAACCAATAATCTTTAAACCATTTATGAAACAGAATCTTTTAACTGCTTCACTTACCCTTTTATTAGGCATCTTTACCTTATCGGTTTTCAGTCAACAAACCGATCCTGTTTTACTTCAGGTTGCCAACGAAAAAATTACCAAAGGCGGATTTATTAAAGTTTTCGAAAAAAACAATACCAAAAGCGAGAAACCAGATAGCAAAGCGCTCGAAGAATACCTCGATTTGTTTATCAACTTTCGTTTGAAAGTTACAGAAGCCAAAACCTTGGGCATGGACACAGCGAAGGCATTTCGTGAGGAATTGGCAGGCTACCGCAAACAATTGGCACAACCATATCTTACTGATGGCAAAGCAAATGATAAGCTAATTCAGGAAGCTTACGATCGTAAACAATTCGATATTCGTGCCAGTCATATCCTCATCCGTGTCGAAAAGCTTGCTTCTGCTGCCGACACCCTTGCCGCATGGAATAAAATTATGGACTTGCGGAAACGCATTGTTGCCAAAGGCGAAGATTTTGGAAAAGTAGCTGCCGATGGTTCCGATGACCCTTCAGCAAAAGACCGCGAACAGGAAGGGCAAAAAATTAAAGGCAACCGTGGCGACTTAGGTTATTTTGGGGCCTTCGATATGGTTTATCCATTCGAAAGTGCTGCATACAATGCAAAAATTAATGAGGTAACCATGCCTATACGTACCGATTTTGGATACCACCTCATTAAAGTTACTGAAAAAATCCCTTCGGTGGGAAAAATCCAACTTGCCCATATTATTCTGGTTTATCCGGCAAAGGCTTCACTTGACGATTCGCTTAAAGTTGCTGATTCGGCCAATATGGCATATAAGCTTCTTACAAGTGGCGGCGATTTCGGTGATGTTGCAAAAAAGTTCTCCGACGATTTCTCAACTTCGGGAAAAGGCGGTGTTTTGCCTTGGTTTGGTGTTAACCGTTTGTTGCCTGATTTTGTGCATAGAATTTTAAAAATGAAAAATAAGGGCGAATATTCCGAGCCATTCCAAACCCAATATGGCTGGCATATCATCAAACTTGTTGATCGTAAACCTGTTGGGTCTTTCGACGATGAAAAGGAAGATATTAAGCAGCGTATTTCTCGCAGCGACAGGAACATGGAAGTGCAAAACTCTTTTATCGCGAAAACCAAGACCACTTATGGGTTTACTCAAAATATGGATGCCCTTGCCGAACTCACCAAAACCGTTACCGATTCAATATATTCTGCAAATTGGAAGGTTGAACAAGCAGCAGGTTTAGATAAAAAACTTTTTACTATTGGTACAAAAACTTTTTCGCAAACCGATTTTGCCAATAACATTGCTACGACCCAGCGCCGCGGCCCTAAATACGATATACCTGCTTTTGTTAACCAACAGTACAAAACTTTCGTGAACGAAGCTGTGATAAAATATGCTGATGAACAACTCGAATCCGAAAACCCAGATTTTAAAGCCCTTATTGGCGAGTATCATGATGGGATTTTGTTGTTCGACCTAACCGACAAAAAAGTATGGTCTAAGGCAGTAAAAGATACAGTTGGTTTATTGCAATATTATGAAGAGAACAAGAATAATTATATGTGGGAAACAAGGTTGGATGCTTCTATCATAACTGTTAAAGATCCATCTGTAATTAAAAGCTTGAATAAACTCCTAAAAAAAGGGGCTACCGATGAACAGATTTTGGCAAAGTTCAACCAAGATTCAATTCAAAAAGTTACCATAGAGCGCAAGAAATTTGTGAAAGGTGAAAATATGACAATTGATGGTATGGTTTGGGCACCTGGCACATCAAACCTTTTACCTTTGGCAGACAATGAAAATGCCATTGTAGTTGTTCATTCAGTGGTTTCGCCCGAACCAAAACTTTTCAACGAAATACGTGGCGCCATGACGGCTGAATACCAAAATTATCTGGAAAAAGCATGGATAGCCGAACTACGGTCCAAATATACAGTTGAAGTGAACCGCGATGTTTTTAACTCTATTTTAAACAAATAGTTGAACATGCTGCGTTTGCTGGTAATTTCGTCTCTTTTTTTTGCATTGCTTGTTTCGTGCAAGTTGTTGCCCAATAAAGAAAACAACACACAGAATGCAATTGCAAGGGTTTACGATAAATACCTTTATAAAGACGAATTGAAAAACGTAATCCCAAGTGGGACCAGTACAAACGACAGCATCGAAATAACAACCGCTTACATCAATAATTGGATACGGCAAGAGCTTTTGCTTAAACAGGCAGAAGACAACCTCGATGAGACTAACCGGGATTTTAGCAAGCAGATTGAGCAATATCGCAAATCCTTGGTAATTTATACCTACGAATCGGAATTGGTAAAACAAAAACTGGATACAGTTATTCAAATGTCAGAAATTGAAAGTTATTACAATGAAAACCAGAATAACTTTCACTTGCGCGAAAATATAGTACTTGCCAGTTATGTTATCCTCAAAAAGGAGTCCGCATCTGCAACAAAAATCAAATCGCTGTTGCTCAGCAACAGGGAAGCCGATAAAGAAAAACTTCAAACATTATGCCAGGAAAATGAAGCCGAATTCATGATCAACGATGGAACTTGGATTTCATTTGCTGACCTGACAAGGAAAATACCACTTACCGTTGACGACCAACAGGAATTCCTCAGCAAGAACAAATTCTATGAGGTAAAGGATTCAACAACCGTTTATTTTGTAGCTATTTCAGCATATAAAAGCAAGGAAAGCATTTCACCTTTGAACTTTGAAATAGAAAATATCCGTGCTATACTTTTAAATAGACGTAAAGCTGTTTTGCTCGACCAGATGGAAGATGACCTGATAAGTGATGCCGTGAAAAGCAATAAATATGAAATATTCAAGAAATAATTGCATAAACCCATGATAAAAAGAGTATTTATACCTGTGTTTCTAATTGTACTCATGGGGTTAGTTGTTAATGTTAGTGCTCAAACAGAAAAAACTGTTGACGAAATAGCAGCTTTGGTTGGTAGCCATCCTGTGTATTGGTCGGATGTTGAAGCACAATTTGCACAGGCAAAGGCTCAGGGGATGACTGGCGACCCATTTACATTGCGTTGCGAGATTTTCGAAAATCTGGTTTTTCAAAAATTGCTTGTCTATCAAGCCGAAATTGATAGCCTTGTGGTTAGTGATGACCAAGTGGACAGTGAACTTGAGCGTCGCCTCCGTTATTACATCCAGCAATTTGGCTCACAGCAAAAACTGGAAGAGTTTTACGATAAATCAATAGATGAGTTTAAAAATGAACTCCGCGAACCCCTGAGGCAGGAAATCCTTTCGCAGCAGGCACAAGGCAAGATTGTAGAAAGCGTAAAAATGACACCGAATGAAACCAAGGAATATTTTAACAATTTAAAACCAGATAGCGTTCCCATTGTTCCAACGGAATACGAAATAGGGCAAATAGTTAAAACCCCGGTTGTTGGTACAAGCCAGTTAAAAGAAGCACGTGAAAAGCTTTCGACCCTTCGCGACCGGGTTGTGCGAGGCGAAAAATTTACCACTTTGGCGGTATTATATTCCGAAGATCCGGGTTCGGCCGCAAAGGGTGGCGAGTTAGGGCTTTTTGGAAGGGGAAGTATGGCACCGGAGTTTGAAGCAGCAGCTTTTAGCCTCAAAAACAAAAACGATATTTCTGAAATAATAAAAACAAAATTCGGGTTTCACCTGCTGCAATTGATTGAGCGCAAAGGCGATCTTGTAAATGTGCGGCATATACTTATAATTCCCAAGGTTTCTCCCGACGATTTAGCCATGGCTGCTACCAAACTTGATAGTATTGCTGATAAAGTGAGAGCCGATTCGCTAACATTCGAAAAAGCAGCATTAAGGTTCAGCGATGATCCAGGTAAAGTAAATGGAGGGTTGATTCAAAGTCAATCATCTGGTAATACGCGCCTTGCTTCTGATGAACTCGATCCAAAAGTGTTTTTTGTAATCGATAAAATGAATCCTGGCGATATTTCGGGTAGTATGCCATATACTACCGAAGATGGTACACAAGCTTACCGTGTACTCTATTTAAAGTTGCGGACCGAGCCACATAAAGCTAATATGAAAGACGATTATAATAAAATACAGGAATGGGCTTTAATCAATAAAAAGGAAAAGGTTACCGCTAAATGGATAGAGTCAAAGTCGAAAACTGCTTACATACGCTTAAGCGACAGGTTTAGATCGTGCGATTTTAGGTACAAATGGACGTTTACGGAATAGTTATTGGGAAATAGTTAATAGGAAATAGTAAATGGGAAATAGTAAATGGGAAATAGTTGAATCCTAAGTGGAAAAATCCAGGAGCGTTATAATAACGACAGTTTTCTATTGAGAAATACAATCACATAAGAAGAAGTAAATATTTCTTGTTAGAATCCCTAAACCCCAATCCCTAAAACCCAACCCCTAAATAAACAAATTTTACACAAAAAACATGGTTCAATATAAGTCAGATACAGAAGCCCTTAACGAATTTTTAATTAAGTACAATTTATTAAGGGCCGAAATTGGTAAAGTAATTGTTGGTCAGGATGAAGTTGTAAAAAACCTACTGATTGCAATATTTTCGCGTGGGCATGCTTTATTGGTTGGTGTTCCAGGTTTGGCCAAAACATTAATGGTTAACACAATTTCACAAGCCTTGGGGCTTACCTACAACCGTATTCAGTTTACTCCCGACCTTATGCCTTCTGATATTATCGGCACCGAAATATTGGATCAGGATCGCAAATTCCGCTTTATCCGCGGTCCCGTTTTTGCCAATATAATACTTGCCGATGAAATAAACCGTACTCCGCCCAAAACCCAAAGTGCATTGCTTGAAGCCATGCAGGAGAAAGTGGTTACTGTTGCAGGTGTTGGTCATAAGTTGGATGAACCATTTTTTGTACTTGCCACCCAAAACCCAATCGAACAGGAAGGTACTTATCCACTGCCCGAAGCTCAGTTAGATAGGTTTATGTTCAATATTTGGTTAGGTTATCCCTCGTTTGATGAAGAAATACAGGTTGTGAAAAACACAACCACAATGCATTCGGCATCGCTCAACGTGATACTTACCGCTGAGGAAATCAAATATTTCCAGGATTTGATCCGCCGTATTCCTGTGCCTGACAATGTATATAAATACGCTGTTAAGTTGGCATCAATTACCCGTCCGAATACCCCAATGGCGCACGATTGGGCAAACAAATATCTAACCTGGGGTGCAGGTCCAAGGGCTTCGCAATACCTGATTTTGGGCGCTAAGTGCCATGCTGCCGTTACCGGCAAATACTCACCCGATATTGCCGATGTTCAGGCTGTGGCAACTTCCATTCTCCGCCACCGTATAGTGCGGAATTATAAAGCTGAAGCCGAGGGGATTAAGGAAGAAGACATTGTAAACGAACTGCTGAAATAAATCTATTGCTTTTAAACAGAAAAACCGGAATCACTATTGATTCCGGTTTTTCTGTTTTATATAACTTGTGAGCTTTCCCCCAGGTTTTATATGTCAATATTCGCGTATTTGGCATTCCTTTCGATAAAATCGCGGCGTGGCGGAACTTCGTCGCCCATCAGCATACTAAAAACACGGTCGGCTTCGGACCCATTTTCGATGGTAACCTGGCGCAATGTGCGGAACTGTGGGTTCATTGTTGTTGACCAGAGTTGTTCTGCATTCATTTCCCCCAAACCTTTGTAACGTTGGATGTGAATCCCTTTTTCCGTTCCGTCTTTCGATAACTCCGATATGAGCTTCAACCGCTCTTCTTCGTTCCAGCAATACCTTTCGGTACTACCTTTTTTTACAAGATACAACGGCGGTGTTGCAATATAAATATATCCGTTCTCGATCAGTTCTTTCATGTAGCGGAAGAAGAACGTGAGGATAAGCGTTGCAATGTGGCTTCCGTCCACATCGGCATCAGTCATGATAATAATTTTGTGGTAACGCAGTTTAGCTACATTCAGCGCTTTGGTGTCACCTTCAATTCCTATCGAAACCCCCATTGCGGTAAACATATTGCGGATTTCTTCGCTATCGAAAATCCGGTGCGGCATTGCTTTCTCCACGTTCAGGATTTTGCCCCTTAAAGGTAAAATAGCCTGAAACTTGCGGTCGCGGCCTTGCTTGGCGGTTCCACCTGCGGAATCACCTTCAACTAAATATAGTTCGCAAAGTGCAGGGTCGCTTTCGGAGCAATCGGAAAGCTTGCCAGGTAAACCAGAACCAGTTAGGATGTTTTTACGCTGTACAAGTTTGCGGGCTTGGTTGGCCGCATGTCGGGCGGTAGCTGCAAGTATCACTTTACTTACAATCATACGGGCCTGAGTTGGGTGCTCTTCAAGATAGTAGTTCAACATTTCGGAAACCAGTTGGTCAACAGCACCCATAACCTCGTTGTTTCCGAGTTTGGTTTTGGTCTGGCCCTCGAACTGTGGCTCCATAACTTTACACGAGATAACAGCGGTAAGGCCTTCGCGGAAATCGTCGCCTGCAATATCAAATTTAATTTTATCAAGCATCCCCGATTTATCGGCATAGGATTTCAAGGTGCGGGTAAGTGCGCGCCTGAAACCCGCAAGGTGTGTACCGCCTTCGTGTGTGTTGATATTGTTTACATACGAATGTATGTTTTCTGAAAACGATGTGTTGTACATCATGGCAAGTTCGACAGGTACATCGTTCTTCTCGCCTTCCATGTATATCGGCTCTGGGATGAGTTTTTCGCGGGTAGCATCGAGGTATTCGATAAAATCAACTAATCCTTTCGTCGAAAAGAAAACTTCTTTCAAGAAATTGCCGTCATCATCTTTCTCGCGTTCATCAATCAACGTGAGTTCAATCCCTTTATTCAGATAAGCCAATTCGCGCAAACGGGCCGAAAGGATATTTATGTCGTAGGTTTCGGTGATGAAAATGGTATTGTCGGGCTTAAAATGGACCGTTGTGCCTGTATGGTCGCTTACACCTGCTTCGCGCACTGCATAAAGTGGTTTGCCCTGTGAGTATTCCTGCTCAAAAATTTTGCCATCGCGGTGAACGGTAACTTTAAGCATGATCGAAAGCGCATTCACACACGAAACACCAACACCGTGCAATCCGCCCGAAACTTTATAGGAACCTTTATCGAATTTGCCTCCGGCATGTAGCACTGTCATAACAACTTCCAAAGCCGATTTCTTTTCCTTTTCGTGGTAATCGGTCGGAATACCGCGCCCGTTATCCGTAACCCTTACAGAATTGTCGGGCAGCACGGTAACAATAATCTGGTTACAGTAACCGGCCATTGCCTCGTCAATGGAATTGTCAACCACCTCATAAACCAAATGGTGAAGACCTTTTATGCTAATGTCGCCAATATACATGGCAGGGCGTTTGCGCACTGCTTCCAAGCCTTCGAGCACCTGTATATTATCGGCGGTATATGAACTGTTATCACCTGCATTGCCAAGCCCGCTGGCATTCATATTGTTTTCTAAATCACTCATAATCAGTTTCTTGCAATTTTATTCAAAATGTATGGCAAAGGTACGGTTTTTATTCGGTTTATACAGGGAAACAGCTTGTAGGAAGATAAGAATTTATCAACAATTAGCGATAAAAATGGGATTTTGGCTACATATTACTTGGATGTGCAGGCTTATCACTTGACGAGAAAATTATTAGGATTTACTTCTTTATTGGTATTATTGATTCGAACACATTCTCTTTCCCTTACTTTTTGCTTAATCAAAAAGTAACAAAAAATCAAGGCTTTATAAAAATACAATGCGTTTCTAATCCGAAGGTATCTTCCCGCAATACAAGGCATTGGAGATGGCACAATTCCAAGCTTTTGTCGTTGCTGTGTATTGCTACCCACATGCCTTCCGCACATACCTCCGGCTAAGAACCGCTATCGTATTTTTATAATGCCTGTCCATCGCAAGATAGTTCTCGCTTAGGGTAAAACCGGTTCGGAGCGCTCTGGAAAAGTGTTGGCCAGACATCATAGCGATGGTTGGTGAGATAGTAATGGGCCCAGATTTTAAGGACGAAGTAGAGCCAAGGCCAATGGTTAAAA
>CAJAXK010000171.1 GCA_903946925.1 uncultured Bacteroidales bacterium
TCGAAATAATGCGCTTTATATGAGGTATATATTTTTGTGGAGTCAACTTTGCCATCGGCATCGGTAATATAGGAAAGGTATTCGGGGTCGTTGCTTGCTTTTACCATGTTTACCGCTAGGAATCCCTGATTGGAGGTGGAAAAATTCTTTATATATGCTTTTACGTCTTTGTCAATAACTTCAATTTTAGCTTTTATAAGGGCAGTGGAGTCGTTTGGCTTTGTATTTGCCTTTAACCATTTGTTAAGTGGTTCAATTTCAGTTTGTTTGTTTCCCAGATATTTAATGTAGGTATAAAAAGCCAGGTTATCTTCCGAACCTTTCACTTTCATGGTGTTCACCACATCGGTTGGGTTGCAGGTAAATTCAATTTGTTGGGTTTCGGTGAGGAAAAAATCGAAATATTTATTTTTTTTATCGCCAGCAACCAGGTACATACCATCTTTCAGCTTCTCATCGCCTTCAAATACATAAACCCCCTTTTTGTTCCTGAAAGCCGTGTCGTCGATATACTGTTTGTTGGCAAAATAATGGGCAAGCAATAAAGATGTGTCGGATGAACCTACTAACTTAATTGTAATTTTATATCCTTTGGCAGTAGCTTGAAAACCAAGTCCTAAGCACGCAATTAGGAACAGGAAAAGGAATTTTTTCATTTTTCAGTCTGGTTTTAATTTGTTATTTTCATTCAATCTTATTGACAATCAATACACTAATACATCTTCGCGGCTGTGTATGCCGAGCCATTTGTCGTTTGCAATTAAATCAACCCTGAGCTGCATTCTGCCTTTGTTACTTGGGATAGCAATTTTAATATCCTGCTTTAGGGTGCCAATAATATCGGCTTGCAGCGGTGTTCTGATTTCATTCCAGTTGAGTACGTTCTGGTTTTCCTCCCAAAAGTATGACAAAAACACTTTATTGTTCCTGCCTGAGTAAATTGGGGTATCACCAACATTAATTATAGTTACCGGTATCCAAACCGTATCACCCGACAGGTAAAATTTCTTGCTATCAATCGTAATCCTAATGTTATTAGCCGTATTTGCAATGTTGGTATTAGGCATCGAATCGTTTATTGTTCGGTAAGCCCCCATATCGAGATGGAAATATTTTTCATTAAGCCAATCTTGGTCTTTTATTTCCCATTTTCGGAATATAAACTGTTTTGCAGTTATTTTGTTGTTGTTGTTTTCGAAATACAGATCATCCTCTGGTGCAATGCTAACGGTAATGTCGTTGCCATCAATAGCACTAAGTAGCATTGTTTCAATTGGATACGACCAGTTGAGTTGGGTGTAGCCATGATCAATCACATCCTGTGAAACTATAAATTTGCTGCCGCCTTTTTGTCGTGCAGCTTCAATAAGTTGTTCCATTTGGGCTACACGTTTTATGAAAATTTCGCTGCCAAAATAAATAACTGTCAAACGATAAACAATCAATCCGGAAACCAGCAAAATGGAAATATTCAGGAATCCCGGTCGCGCCTGCTTAGGAAATCCATAAATCAAAGGCATAAATACTATTGGCACAAAGGGGAACATTACTTGCTCCATATACCGCGAAGGCGAAACCGTATAGGCCGAATTTACCAAAAACATATATATGAAAAAGGTTCCTGTAACAACCAATAATTTAAACCATTGCCTGTTGTTTACCAGCATTGCAACGAGTAGCACAAAAGCTATCAATACTTCGGAATAATACCGTAACATAAACATAACAAGCACTTTGTAATAGCTTGGGTTTATTAGTTGAAGGTATTGCTTATTGTCGGAATAATTAAACTGCCAGGCAAATTTCCCCGTTTCGTAATCGCACATCACAAAATATTTGAATAGCACTGCACCAGCAAAAACCAAAAATACTGGCAGATAATACTTGTACGATTTGGCAGTTTCCTTGCAATAATCGTAAATCATTACAAATGCAAACAACATAAAAGCGAGAGGGTGACTCAAAAGAATAAGAACTTCAAGAATCAGCAGAATGAAAATTACGTTCAAACGGAAGGGCAGACGCCAGATAGCATAAAAGGTAATCAGCAGCGGCACACCGTAATAAAGTTCGAACATAGGTGTGAAAAAACTGTATATTATACCCACCGTTTGCGAAAGTATGATAAGCAAACCCGAACGCCGGTCGCGCAAACCGTAATAAACAAATAAGAATAGCAAGTAAAAAAATATGACGTGGCTTAACGAGTATAACAACAAAACATACTTTATTTCTAATCCAATCCACACTCCAATAAGAGGGATGATTTGCGAAATCCCCAACACAATACGCTGACATTCAATCCAAAAACTTTGGTTGTTGATAAATTGTGAAACGTAGAAACCCGAATCGGCAAAAATACGGGCCTTATATAAAAAAGCTGCCAAAGCAAACAGTACAAACCACGGCAAATGTGGGATGATACGGTTTGCAGCCATGTACCTGTACTTTGGCCTGCGGAGCATCCGCCTCAATTTTATTCTGCTTGCGGATGTTTCTAAAAATTTTGCCATGGTTCAGAGTGCATTTGAGCGTAGGATTTTCCTTTCAGGTTAGTGGGTTTGACATTCAATTATTGGTTCGAACTAATTTATTTATGCCATTTTTTCTCTCCGGCTTTTATTTTGATTTCCAAGTTGTTTGATTCCGGTGGGATAGGGCAGGAGTATTTGTGGTTGTAAGCACAATATGGATTGTAGGCTTTGTTGAAATCAACAATAATTTCGTCTTTTCCGGTTTCGGTCATATCCAAAAACCTTCCACCTCCATAAGTTTCGTCCCCATTGGTTTTATCGTTGAAAGGGATAAACAAATAATCCTGAAACCCCGGTTTTTTTACAAGTTCGATGTTTTGATATACATTTAAAGTATAATCCTTGCCTTTATGCCTGAAAGTAACTTTGCCATAAACCGAATATTCGGGAAGCCTGTCGGTGGTGGTTTTCATCAAAAAGCGCTTTGCATCATCATACCGTTCGAATCTGGCATTTTTGCGAAAAACAACTTTAGGTTTATAGTAATTTAACTTTTTGAAGGCTGCTTTTTCATCTTCTGGAATAGGCGAATGTTCGTCAGTCAACATTTCCACATCCTTTAATGCCCTGTCCTTTTTTATTTGCTTATCATACTTTTCGTGATTGAATTCCTCAATCCCTTGAGCTTTTGCATAAGCATAGGAAACCAGGAACAATGTAAGAAAAACAAAGACAAAACGCATAAAAACTAACAAAAATTAAGTTTTGAAATTTAGTGCGAAGATATAAAAACGAAAGGTATCTTCAATAAATTTGAATTAGCTTGTTAAAAACATTGATCTTGTTAATTTGTTTAATTCGACATTCGGGGCATTTAACCGATTTAAAAGCAAGGTTATGGATTTAAGCGATATGCGCAAAGATTATACCCAAAGTGCCATTCAGGACGGTGATTTCCCGCTTGATCCCAGAAATTGGTTCAGGCAATGGCTTAACGAAGCGATGGATTCGGGCGAACCCGAGCCTACTGCCATGGTGCTTTCCACTGTTTCATACGAAATACGGCCTTCGTCAAGGGTTGTTTTACTAAAATCAGTTGATGAACATGGCTTTGTTTTTTTTAGCAACTATCACAGCCGTAAAGGGATACAATTAAAAGGAAACCATTTTGCTGCACTCAGTTTTTTTTGGCCATTGACAGAAAGGCAAGTCCGTATCGAAGGTATTGTTGGTAAAACCGATGTCAATGAGTCTGACAATTACTTTTATTCACGTCCGGTTGAAAGCCGTATAAATGCTGTTATTTCTCCTCAAAGCACTGTAATTGAATCGCGTAGCTATTTGGAAATGGAAAGGGAAAAGCTATTGTTTTCGGATGGGAGCGAAAATATCCTGCGACCGGAGCACTGGGGCGGTTACCGATTAATACCCGATAGGATTGAATTTTGGCAA
>CAJAXK010000172.1 GCA_903946925.1 uncultured Bacteroidales bacterium
AATACCGAAGCCATGCGGCTGAAATTTGGTGAAGATGTACCCGTTGAAATGCATCCGGTTATCCGGAATTCGGAAGCTTGTTTCCGTTCAAGCGAACTGGCTATTTCTTTAGCTAAGAAGTACAAAACACGTCTTCATATTACACACCTTTCAACTGAGGCTGAACTGAAACTGTTGGATAGTACACTTCCATTGGCACAAAAACTGATTACTGCCGAAGTGTGTACGCATTACTTATGGTTCTGCAATGAAGATTATGCCAGGCTTGGAACAAAACTTAAAGTGAACCCGGCAATAAAATCAGCTTCTGATAAGGATGCATTGTTAAAAGGATTACTCGAAAATAAGGTTGATATAATCTCCACCGATCATGCGCCACATTTATTGGCAGAAAAGGCAAACACTTATTTTAAAGCGCCTTCGGGAACGCCTTTGGTGCAACACTCGTTGCTGGCTATGCTGCAATTTGTAGAGCAAGGCAAAATGGATATTGTAACAATGGTCGAGAAAATGTGCCACGCACCAGCCGTTTGCTACAATATCGAGAAAAGGGGATTTATCCGCACCGGATATTTTGCCGATTTGGTGCTTGTTAACCCAAAGCAGCCGCTTACAGTCGAAACAGATAACATACTTTATAAATGCGGATGGTCGGTTTTTGAAGGAACAACTTTTAGTTCGCAAGTTGAAAAAACATTTGTAAACGGGAACCTTGTTTACGATCAAGGGATTATTAACGATACAGTTAAAGGTTTAAGGCTAACTTTCGACAGAAATTAAAAAACATGAAGAAATATTTATTTGCCGCTCTAATAGCCGTATTGGTGTTTGGATGCTCCGAGAAAAAAGTGGTTGAATCAACTTACGAAAATGGCAACCCACGGGAAGTGAAATATTACCATAAAAAAGGCGGCGAGCTTATACTCGATCGCGAGGTGGTTTACTATGAGAACAAGCAGAAAAAAATGGAAGGCGGGTACAACAAAACGCTGCGAAACGGCCCCTGGAAAGCCTGGTACGAGAATGGTACATTATGGAGCGAAGGCGAATATTTAGACGGGAAGCGCAATGGTATGGGCATTGCCTACCATACAAACGGCAAAAAGTACATCGAAGGGAATTACCAGAATGATACCCGTGTAGGCACTTGGCGTTTTTACGACACAACAGGGGTAATGATCAAAGAAGTAAATTTCGACCTTGTTCCTAAAGTGCAGGATGGGGATTCGTTGAAATAAACCAAGGATCAAATTCCGGGATTCGGCAATTGCAAATACGAACCTTAATTAACCTTCAAAAAGATTGATTTCGTGATAGTTGTTGTATTATGCCATATTTCGAAAATTCTACTGAATGCCTTGAAAAATTTATGATCCGAGGATACAATAAGTTGAAGGTAACGAGATTTTTATGGTTTAGGTTTGATCGTTTAGATTCAATATTTTATATGATGTTTTGGAACTAATATGGTATTGTTTGACATAGCAAAGCCCTAATAGCCTAACAGCCTAACAGTCCAATTAAAATATAAGTTTTTCGTGTATAGGTCGAATAGTCAGTTGAAAAATACTTGGCTAAAATGCTAATTCAATTTCTTTGTGTGTATTCATCACGCTTGCGTCGCGCAGATGCGAATTTGCAGGGTTTTTTAATTTATAGGGGCGGTTAAATGCCTCCTGTGATATTTTGAAATACACGGATAACACGCGGATAATATCTTTGGATAAACCTTTTTTATAATTCAAAATATCCGAAACCAAACCTTTGCTCACACCCAGTATTGCTGATAAGTCTTTTGCTTTTAACTTATGGTCTTGCATTAATGAGTGTAGCAAAACTATAGGGTCAACATCCTTAAAATAAGAATGATCTGAATCCCATTTCTCGATTAATAAAGTGAGCAATTCTATTTCATCCCGCAAATCCTGATCTGTTTCTTTGCTTTCCAATAAATTAGCTAAAGTGTCGCAATACAGATTGTACTGGGTTTCGAGTTTTATGACTGTATATTTTAGGTTTTTCATCGAAATGTGATTAGTAAGCATTTACCGAAAATTGTTGCCCCCGGTTACAAAGTTCATCATATTCGGCATGGGTGCCAATCCAGCATATAAACAGATGGATTTGAGTGGCCAAAAAATGATATTTGCAAATTATCCGGTAATTGTTGCCGCCAACATTAAAAATCACCCTATTGCTCCCATTGCCTAACAAGTCGGCAGACCCGAAGGTTTGCCGCATATCTTCTGGTGTTTCCCAATCAGCATATTTTAAAACGACTAACCAGTTCTCGAAAGAACTTCTTCCAGAAACATGATTTTCCACATAATTTTGGATTGTTTGCTTTTTGATTAGATGAACTCTCATGCAAAGATATGTATTTTTAACAAAGTTCACTTATTGTAAACTATAATTTAATAATTTATTTGAAGATTGAGTCTGCTCCGACAAGTCTTTTTTCGCCACAAAGGCACAAAGTCTCTAAGTATCACAAAGCCTATAACTCTGAAAAACAAAGCTTTGTGAACCCTTGTGTCATAGTGTCTTAGTGGCGGTTCTTAATTTTTAGGTTATCGGAGTGTACTCAATATTTGATTATAAACTAAAGCAAGAAAACTATAAGCGTAGTTCTTGTGTTGGTACAAAATCTTATTTTGTGGACATCTTCCTTTAAAATGCAGAAATTAAGCCACTTAGTTTTTATTGTTTCTAATTCAAATTGAACTTTACATAAACTGGCAGATGGTCGCTATAGCCTCCAAAATATTTATCACCCATGGTGCGGTTGGGGCGCGATTCGCCAGATTTGTTTTTGAAAAGCAGATAATCGGCTTTAAAAATTGATGCATCGCTAACGGAAGTCCGCAGGCCTTTTTTGCGCGACAACATATTCCCTGATACAATTATCTGATCAAAAAGGTCCCAGTCTTTGTAGTAAAGGCTGCCATCCCCATTTTTAAACTGAGGGTACAATAAACTGTATAAATTATTGGTTTCGAAAGGTTTTTCAGGAGTCATGGCTTTCATCCCCTGAGTAATGCTATTGTTCGAAGGTTCGTCGTTAAAATCACCCATAATCAGTATGTTAGGCGACTTTTCGAGTTTTTGGATTGCATCGAGTTTTAATCGCAAAACATTTGCTGCAGCCATACGTTTTGGCTCCGAAAGCTCGGTGCCTTCGCGGCGTGATGGCCAATGGTTGATAAAAACGTTTATCACTTCACCGGAATTTAACTTGCCGCTTACATAAAGTATGTCGCGGGTGCGGTCGCCACTTGGAAGGATAACCTGCAAAGGTTCCGAAGAAATTACTTTAAAAGTTGCTGGATTATATAGCATGGCCACATCAATGCCGCGTTCGTCGGGGCTGTCGAAATGGACAATACCATATTTTGTTTTGCTAAGAGCTGCCGAAGTGGTGAGTATTTCGAGCACATGTTTGTTTTCGATTTCGGCAAAACCAATCAAGTCCGGCATATCGGGTTTAACTATATCCGTAATCACTTGTCCGATATGCTCTATCTTGGTTTGAAATCGATCTTCCGTCCATGGAACTTTTCCGTTAGGTGTAAACTCCTCATCGCTGATTTTAGGATCATCCTGTGTATCATACAAGTTTTCGACATTGTAAAACATAGCCACAAATGTTGATTTAGCCTGGCTTTGTGTGTTTTTTGCAGTTTGGGCCATTGCCGTCATACCCGACAGCAAAGCAATAACGACTAAAAAGTTACGTATTTTCATGTTTTCTGTTTTTTATAGTTTTGGGTAATGCGTTAATTGGACAAAATGATCCTTTAGGTGATGCCTTATCAAACGCAGAAATCTGGTTCGCAAATGTACAGTTTTATTATTGTTTAGGTTTGATTCGGTTTTTCGACAAAAGATTTAATACCCATCAAAACGAAAACCGGCCCATTGCGGAGCCGGTTTTTGTATTATTAAAGAAAAAGGATTTTAGTCGGCTATGATTACCAAATATTTGCTTCTGCTCCAGAATTCAGTATAATCTAGGATTACAAGTTTGTCAACCGTTTTCTTATCGGCACCTTCAAATTTGTATGAACCTGCTGGGTGGTTAGTTAGCAAAACTGCTTTTTTCTTGAAAATTGAGATTTCAGTGAGGTTGGTAATGTCGGCTTTGGTGAAATAGGTTTTGTCAAAATCTTCGGTAACTGTTTTTGAACGTCCGATTCCAATGAAACCACCCGATTTATCAATGATTTTTTTCTCTTTGAGTTCTTTGGTCGTACCAACAACATAATAAGCGGTGTTGAGGGCAGCGGTTTTTTCTTCAATTGCCTGTTGTTTGGCTTTGTTTTCGGCACTCAGGTTTTCAACATTGGTATTCAGGTTGGTAACCTGATTTCCCAAATCCTGGACTTTGATATTCAATTTTCCAAGTTGGTCTTTCAGTTGCGAAATTTCAGCGTCTTTGGTTTCGATTGACATGGTAAGGTTGTCAATCATTTTTTCGAGTTCGGCAATCTTGATGTTGGCTCCAGCCAGTCCCGATTCCGATTTTTTCAACTTTGCACGAAGGGAGGCAACCATATCGCGGTTTTTCTGCAACATAAGGTAAATTGCATTGATGTCGCCTGTAATCTGTTCGCGGGCACTGGTCTGAACCTCAGTTCCACCATTGGTGTTCTGGCTGATAATGTTTTCTTTTAATTTAATAGAGTCGAGGTTCGACTGAATGTCGTTAAACGCCCTGACAAACTCCATAACAGTAGTGTCTTTCTGAAATCCAAGAGCTAAAAGGCTGTCGTTTTTAGCTTTAAGCCTAGCATTTTCTTCTTTCATGTTATTACAACTCACGGTCATCAACATGGCCGGAATCAACATCAGCAAAAATAATTTTTTCATATTTTTTTTAGGTTAATTATTTAACAACGTGCAAAGGTACAAGGAATTGTATAAAAATGGTTTTTATTGAAAAAAAGTGAGTTTCTTTTCCCAAACCCGAACTTGGCTTTCAATAGACTAAACAATATAGCATAAGCAACAGGTTTCATTTTCAATGAAATAAATTATGGTTTTCATCCAGATCCAGGGTTTTATACAATCTTAACAAATACCACAAAATCAATGTTTTACAATTAATTTTTAATAAATTATGATTTCCAGATTGTAGTAAATGGACAACCTAAATCAATCGCTGTTCCACGAAACGGGGTTTTGAAAACTAATCAATTGCCCAACAAATAGTACATTTGTTGCCTGAACCGAATTTGTTTGAAATAACCAACCCAAGATGAATCAAAATAAAAGTAAATGATTTTAGCAGGATACTGAATTGATTCTAAAAATATCTTCAAAATCCTGAACTGCCTTTTGTATTACTAACAGTCTAACAGCCTAACAGCCTAACAGCCTAACAACCTAACCATGATAGAAACACCCTACACAGTACATGCAACTGCAGTAATTGATGAAAATTGCTCGATTGGAAATGGGACACGAATCTGGCATTTCTCACATATCATGACTGGTTGCATTATTGGCGAAAGCTGCAATATTGGTCAGAATGTTGTCGTGTCACCTGGTGTGATACTTGGGAAGAATGTTAAAATCCAAAACAACGTATCTATTTATACAGGTGTTGTTTGCGAAGATGATGTTTTTCTTGGACCTTCGATGGTTTTCACAAATGTGGTGAACCCGCGCAGTGCCGTGAACAGGAAAAACGAATATTTGTCCACAATTGTCCACAAAGGCGCTACCATCGGGGCAAATGCAACGGTTGTTTGTGGGATCGAAATCGGCGAGTTTGCATTCATAGGTGCAGGGGCTGTGGTTACAAAATCGGTACTACCGTATGCTTTGGTGGTTGGAAACCCAGCCCGGCAAACAGGATGGATGAGCGAATTTGGATATAAATTGAAATTTGATACTGACGGGAAAGCAACCTGTCCTGAGAGCAATGTCATTTATGAACTTATTAACGGAAGTGTCAGGAAAGCGTAAAAAGCTGTCCTGTTTTCAATCTGTTTTTTTGTTGATCTTTAAGAAATACATCAACTCCTAATTTCTATATAATTTAGTTTTCTCTTGAAGAGTAAGATATAAATTACATGTAATCAGCACCTGACCGTCTTTTTCTTTTTGCCCAAACCTCCACGTTGGTGCATTTTTTCAATATACTCCAAAGCATTGGGGACTTTACAAGATGTGCCGCCCATCTCAACATTTACTTTCCCGATTTTTGTTGCAACTGCTACTGCATTAGCTGTAAGCGGCATGCTATAACCGCCAGTCGAAATAACAAAATTATTCATGGCATATCGCACCCGGTTTTTCTCTGTATGGACCGTGTTTGCCACCCTGTCTAATAACGAATTAAACAGCTCAGAATCTATCTCATCATCACTTTTTAAAGTAACAATATTTGCAAGTGTTGACCAACCGGCAGCCGCAATCTGTTCTTTATCCGATTCAATCCAGACTAGTGCAAGCTCGGTCCCATAAAGGCTTTCAGCGGCAACCCATGCAACGGTAAATTCGCTGATCATATACCAATACGCCTTTTCAACCCAGTTGTTCAGGTCGTCGCGGCTCATTTTTTTTGGATCGGTCATTAGCCCGGCCAGGTACATGGCGTCGGAATTTCCGGTATTGTAAAGCTCAATCGCGAGCGGGTAATTGGTTTTTGTCTTTTTCAGGATTGTCTTTAAATCGCCCACTTTTACACCGAAAAATGGTTCACGGGCGCCATGTTTTACGAAAATATTCTTTATTCCTTCTTGCCCAAGAAGTTCTAATTGTTGCATTACTTCGTCCAAAGTCATAGTTGATTTTTTTATGGATTTGAGTGAAAACGACTGTTGATAATGAACATTTTAAATTTTGGAAAGTTCAATAAAAAACCCTGTAACTTTTCGGAAACAGGGCATTTTGTTCGAGTAAATGTAATCTTCCTGCGCTATAAAAATTTTACAATTTGGAGAGTGCTAAAAGTGCCTTGAGTGCCTAAAATGCCTTGAGTGCCTATAGTTTATCCATAATTCAAGTTCACTTTTTTAAAAACCCTTTCAGCGATTCCCAAAACTGGAAATTAGTCAAAACTGTTTGCGACTAAAATCCAGTAAAGTGTAGAAAGCCAGCTAAGCAAGCAACTTTAGGCACTCAAGGCACTCCAAGTACTTTAGGCACTGTAGCTTTTATGCAATTTACTAACTCCTAAACCTACTGAAAACCCAAGGTTTCCACTTCCGGGGCTATTTTTTTTGCAAGCCCCTGGAGAACTGTTCCCGGGCCAAGTTCTACAAAAGTGGTGGCTCCATCAGCAACCATATTTTGCACAATCTGTGTCCAACGCACAGGGGATGTTAGTTGTAAAACCAGGTTAGCTTTTATATCGCTTGGGTTTACATAAGGTTTTGCGTCAACGTTTTGGTAAACGGGGCACACAGGCTTGCTGAATGTGGTTGCTTCAATGGCTTCGGCCAATTCGATCCTTGCAGGTTCCATAAGTGGTGAATGGAAGGCACCGCCAACTTTAAGTGGCAATGCACGTTTTGCACCTGCTTCTTTTAATGCAACACATGCCAGTTCAATCCCTTTTATCGAACCTGAAATTACCAATTGGCCAGGGCTGTTATAATTGGCAGGCACAACAATTTCATCAATCCCGGCCAAAACTTCTTCGGTTTTTGCATCGTCGAGGCCAAGTATTGCGGCCATGGTGCTGGGTTCGGCTTCGCAGGCTTTTTGCATGGCCATGGCGCGTGCATACACCAAACGGAGGCCATCTTCGAAAGATAATGCCTTGTTGGCAACCAGGGCCGAAAATTCGCCAAGCGAATGGCCTGCAACCATATCAGGTTCAAAATCAGGAAGTGTGGCGGCAAGGATAACGGAATGAAGAAAAATGGCCGGTTGGGTAACACGCGTTTGGCGTAAATCTTCGTCGGTGCCTGAAAACATCAGGTCGGTAATCCGGAAACCCAATATTTCGTTGGCTTTTTCAAACATTTCTTTTGCAAGGGGATGGTTGTTGTACAAATCCTGTCCCATTCCAACAAACTGCGCTCCCTGTCCGGGAAATACATAAGCTTTCATACGAGATTATATTCGTTAATTTAGCGGCAAAGGTACAAAAATTGAAATTTTATTAACTGGTTTTAATCGGAGGACCCGTTGATAATTTGTGAGTTGAATAGTGTTTTTTTGGGTTTGATCCCCAATCCCCAATCCATAATCCCCAATCCGCAATCCGCAATCCCCAATCCGCAATCCGAAATCTATCACCCCTCCACCTCATTCGCCTTTTGCATTGCTTCCAGTTCGGAATGTGCATTTTCCCAAGTTTCCATTTTTAGTTCTAATTCTTTCTTTAAACCTTGATATTCCTGAAACAGGCGGGCACTTTTTGCTGTATCCTTATGGTTTTCGGGGTTTGCCAGCAAAAGGTCGTAACGGGAAATCTCGTTTTCGATGCTTTCAATTTCTTGCTCAGCTTTTTCAACTTTAGCAGCCTGTTTGCGGATTTCGCGCTCCAATTGTTTGCGCTTTTCGTAATTGAGTTTGTTGCCCGAAAGGTTTTCTCCCGCTTTTTGCTGCTCGATCCGTTTGGCTTCGAGTTGGGCGAGATTCGAAAGTTTTCGTGCTTTAATAAATTCGTTGATGTCGCAAAGCCATGTTTTTATGGTCCGGTTGCGGAATTCAAAAATCTTGTCGGTGAGGCCTTGAAGGAAATCGCGGTCGTGAGAAACTATGATTAAGGTGCCATCGTACCTCAGCAAAGCGTTTTTAAGTATGTCCTTGCTCACCATGTCGAGGTGGTTGGTAGGTTCGTCGAGCACCAGTAGATTTACCGGTACCAGGAGAAGTTTGGCCAATGCAAGCCTGGCTTTTTCACCTCCCGAAAGCACTTTTACCTTTTTATCAATGGCATCGGCTCCAAAAAGGAAACTTCCAAGGATGTTCCTGATTTTCGCCCTGATTTCACCAGCAGCCACATCATCAATTGTCTCAAAAACTGTTTTGTCAGGGTCCAGCAGTTCAGCCTGGTTTTGGGCGTAATATCCTATTTTTACGTTGTGGCCCAGTTTACATTCGCCTGTAAAATCAAGCTCGCCAGTAATGATTTTGGCCAAAGTGGTTTTGCCTTCGCCATTCCGACCTACAAACGAAACAAAATCGCCTTTTTCAATAGAAAGCTCAAGTTTATCGAGTACCAATTTTTCGCCATAGCGTTTGGTGAGGTCTTTGCAATCAACCACAACCCTGCCCGATGAAGGTGCAGGTGGAAACAAAAAGTGGATTGCCGAAGCATCTGTTTCGTCCACTTCTACCCGTTCCATTTTGTCGAGCAGTTTTATCCTCGACTGAACCTGTCTTGCCTTGGTGCTTTTGTACCTGAACCGTTCCACAAAACTTTCAATTTGTGCAATTTGGGCCTGCTGGTTGTCGAAGGCGGCTTTTTGGAGTTCCATCTGTTCTTCGCGCAACTCCACATACCTCGAATACCCGGTTTTGTAATCATAAATACGGGCGTTCATAATTTCGATGGTCCGGTTGGTAACATTATCAAGGAAAGCCCTGTCGTGCGAAACCAGCACAACGGCTCCGCTGTATGTGATCAGAAAATCCTCAAGCCATTGTATTGATTCGATATCCAGGTGGTTGGTAGGCTCATCGAGTAGGATAACATCAGGTTTTTTGAGCAGTATTTTTGCCAGTTCCACGCGCATTTGCCAGCCTCCGCTGAATGTGCTTAGCGGTTTCCCAAATTCGGAAGGTTCAAAACCGAGGCCTTTCAATACTTTTTCGGCTTCTTCCTGCATGTTTTGCCCACCAAGCAGGTGAAAGCGGTCGGTAGCTTCGGTAAGCCGCTGTATCAATTTTGAGTAGGATTCGCTTTCAAAGTCGGTACGTTCGGCCAATTCAGCAGAATATTTATCCATCAGGTCGTGTTGGTGCCTGGCTTCTTCAAAAGCTGTCATGGCTTCGAGCAAAACATTAAGTTTGCTACCGGTGGCCATTTCCTGTGGGAGGTAACCAACTGTGCTGCCCGAAGGGCTTGCCACAATGCCTCCTTCAGGTTCCTGAAGCCCGGCAATTATGCGCATAAGAGTGGTTTTTCCGGCTCCGTTACGCCCCACAAGGCCAATGCGGTCGCGGTCGCCTACAAGGAAACTCACATTGCTGAACAGATAATCGCCTGTAAAATGTACCGAAAGGTTGCTTACTGAAATCATAGTCGGCAAAGGTATTACTTTTGGAGGAAAGAAAAAGTTGTGGGGATTTGGTATTGCGGATTGCGGATTGGGGATTGCGGAATGTGCAGATAATAAAGTTTAGAACCACACTCCGATAAGCTTATAAAACTTACCATAAAATTTCAATAGATTCTTTCTATCTTTGCCGGCTATTTTTCAGGCATGGACGAATCAAAAAAAGAAGGACGTTACCGGCGGATGATCACGCAGTTGGAAGGATTGTTGACAAAAACGGACGATGCAGTGGCACGTATGGCAACAATTGCAGCGGTGCTTAGCCACAAGTTCGATGATTTTTTCTGGTGTGGTTTTTACATTGTGAATGGCGACAAACTGATTGTTGGGCCATACCAAGGGCCGGTTGCTTGTCAGGTTTTGCAAGGTTCGGGTGTTTGCCTTGCTGCCGTGAATGAAAACAAAAGCATGGTTGTTCCCGATGTCCACAAATTTCCGGGACATATAGCCTGCGATTCGCGTTCCAACTCCGAGATTGTTGTTCCTGTGCGCGATACTAGCGGTAGCATCAAAGCTGTTCTGGATGTGGATAGCATCTCGTTTGGTTCTTTCGACGAAACCGACCGAAAGTATCTGGAAATTATAACTGCTTTTGTTTATGCACAGAAGAATGGATAATCAAATTTCACAAACCGATTTCTCATTAAAAAAATCAAAAAAATAATAATGAAACTTACTTTCCTCACATTCAGCCTGCTTACAGTTGTGTTAGTTGCAAAAGCCCAGCCTCCTGCCGGGTATTACGATAATGCTTCCGGCAAACTCGGCACACAACTTCAACAGGCACTCCACGATATAATTGATAACCACACAGCGGTTTCTTATTCAACTATTTGGACAAGCTTTAAAACAACCGACAAAAAACCAAATGGCAAAGTTTGGGATATGTATTCCGATATTCCCGGAGGCACACCTCCTTACGAATATACTTTCGTGAGCGACCAATGCGGCAATTACGGTGGTGAAGGCGATTGCTACAACCGCGAACACTCATGGCCTAAAAGCTGGTTCAACGATATGAATCCCATGTACACTGAGTTGTTTCACATTGTTGCCACCGATGGGTATGTTAATGGTATGAGATCCAATTATCCGTATGGTGATGTTGGAACAGCTTCCTGGACTTCGTTAAACGGCTCAAAACTCGGCACCTGCTCAACCCCGGGCTACACTGGAATTGTTTTTGAACCCCGCGACGAATATAAAGGCGATTTTGCGCGTAACTATTTTTACATGGCAACGCGTTACTATAACGAAGATAGCGGTTGGCCCGGAAGCGATATGGTTACAGGCTCGCAATTTAAGCCTTGGGCCAAAGCCATGCTGTTGATTTGGGCGCAGCAGGATCCTGTTTCGCAAAAGGAAATTGACCGCAACAATGCTGTATTTGCCATTCAGCACAACCGCAACCCATATATTGACCATCCCGAATATGCCAACAGTGTTTGGGGAACCAATGCAGGTGTTTTTGACGAACCTGCACAAGTTGCACTTCAGGTGTTCCCAAATCCCGTAACGGAAAAATGCAATGTGGTTTTGCCTCCCGAATTTAACCAACAAAACAATGTGTTTGCTGTTTATTCATCGGATGGAAAGCCTGTTGATGCAGGGTTTACGGTAAATGGCGACAAAGCAATTTTAGACCTGCAAGGTTTACCTGCTGGTTTTTACCTGATTAGGCTTGCACTTAATAATTACCATACTGTTTATCAGGCTAGGATAATTAAGAAATAGGTTAATGGTGATTAGTTAATGGAAAATGGTTAATAGAAATGGTTAATGGAAAATGGTTATTGGAAAATGGTAAATAGAGATAAGTTTCGTTTGACTGGTTGGGCAAAAATGGTTAAGATAATTTGTTAGAATGTTGGTTCATAAACAGTAAATTATGAATAGATTTTCCTGTTTGAAGCTTGAGCAATAGAATAAGCGAACATTTGAACAAGTGAACATTTGCAATTCGACAGGCTCAGTGACCGGCATCTTGAACTTTTGAACAAACGAACAATAAACCAAGCGAACATTTGAACAAGCGAACAATATAACAAGCGTCATTGAACCTTGAACGCGAAGCATTGAACGCGAAGCGATTGAACCCTTGAACCCTTGAACATCTACAACATCTTAAACAAACTCCAAAAATAAAATTCCCTTGCAAAACATACGCCTTACAAAAGAATTCAAGTTCGAAATGGCTCATGCCTTGAAAGGCTATGATGGTCTTTGCAAGAATATTCATGGCCACTCGTATGAGCTTTTGGTTACTGTTATTGGTGTCCCGATTGGCGACAAAACCTCAACCAAACTTGGGATGGTGATGGATTTTGGTGATCTTAAAAAAATAGTAAGGAATTGTATTGTTGACGAATTTGATCACGCCCTGGTGCTTAACCGCGAATCAGTGAATGATTTTGGCCCTCTGGATGCCGAGTTTTTTGGCCGGACCATTTTGGTTGATTACCAGCCAACCAGCGAAAATATGATTATCGACTTTGTATTTAGGTTAAAAAATAAATTACCGGAAAATTTAAAACTTCATCACTTGCTTCTCCGCGAAACAGTTACATCGTACGCCGAATGGTTTGCATCCGACAATGAATAAATTCAGTTAAACAGCAACTCAAAGTATTCTGGCACTTAAGGCATTTTGGGCAATTTTATTTTCCCTGGCACTCTTTCTGATAAATCCCATACGCTTCTTTATAGCCCAATTGTACCGCCTTTTGTAGGTCGGCGCAAGCCAAATCCTTTTTGCCCGAATTGAGGTAAACCATGGCGCGGTTAAAATAAACCATCGAATAATCTGGTTTTAGTTTTATAGCCTCGCTCATATCTTTCAGCGCATCGGGGAATTTGCCTTGGCTGGCATTGGCAATGCCACGGCTGGCGTAGGCTTCGGCAAAACCTTTCCGCGAAGCTATCGCACGGTTAAATGCACTTACGGCATCGCCAAACTTGCCGGTTTTGCCATACGTATTGCCCAGGTTGAACCAAGCATCGGCATAATCGGGTTTTAAATCAATGGCTCTTTTAAACAATGTTATGGCTTCGGAAAAATTCCCTTGGTTGTCGAGCGCCATGGCTTCCGAATTGTATTTCTCGAATGTTGGAACCGTTAAAGTTGGTTTCATCCCCAAATTCTTGCTGTAGCCTTCAGCACCAAAATTGGGGTCAACACTTACTGCTTGTTTGTAATCGGAAGCTGCACCGGCCATATCGCCCATTTCTTTTTTTACCAAAGCCCTTGTGTACCAAAGATCTGCCACTTTGGGGTTTAATTTTATGCTTTCGGAAAAATCGTTTAATGCTGAGGGATAGTCTTTTAAAAGAAAAAAGGCGGAACCCCGGTTTTTATACGAAAGGTAATTCTTCGTATCTACATTTATGCTTTTGCCATAATCCACAATGGCTTCCTGGGTTTTGCCTTGCTGAAACCTTATATTTCCACGGTTGTTGTAAAGTTCGCTGTTGCTTGGCTGTATTTCAATTGCCTTATCGTACTCGGCAATGGCACCTTCCATATCGCCCATTGCTTTCCGAACAATTGCCTTATTTGTATAAGGTTCTATCATTTTGGGGTTTATTTCGAGTGCTTTGTCAAAATCTTTGATCGCACCCTCGTAATCCTGAATATCAAAAAGCACATTTCCCCTGCTCATATATAATTCGGGCTGGGTGGGTTTCATGCGCAAAGCAATTTCATAATCTTTCAGTGCTCCGGTATAATCCTTCAGCTCACGCCTCGCCATAGCCCTGTTGATGTACGCGTTAACAAGGTTGGAATCGTTGCCAATCACAAAATTCAAATCTTCGATTGCGCCAACATAATCGTTTACTTTTGTTTTGGCGTTTGCCCTGTTGATAAAGGCATTATAATAATGAGGCATAACCCTGATTGCCTGATCGTAGTCAGCAATTGCAGCTTTATAATTTGCAGTATCGCTGTAGGCATTTCCACGATTGTACCAGGCAATGTTCACTTCGGTGCTTTTCTCGATAACATCGGTCCAAAGCGTGAAATTGTTTTTCCAGACTTGTGTGCGCTCAAAAGTCATAACCCCAAGCACCAAAAGATAAGCGGCCACAATGCCATAAGCAACTTTTATATTTGGGATATACTCTTTCTTGAGCACAAGGTAACCAAAAATAAAACAATACCCAAGCGAAGGGATATAAGCATACCGGTCGGCCATTATTGCCCCTCCTACGGGTAATAATTGCAGCAAGAGAAAAATATTGACAAGGAAAAAAGCCAATCCAAAAAAAACAGCTTTCGATTTTTTAAAACTCAAATACAAAGCGGTAAAAAAGCCTATAACCCCCAGTGGAGCAAGGTAATAGTAGAAAGGCAAACCAACATTTTTTGCCAAATTTGGATAAGGATAATATGCTGAAAGAGAAGCTGGGAAAATAAGTTTTCCGATGTACATCAAGAAACTATAGGACGAAAAGAAAATGCGCTGTTGGCCTTCGGTTTTTACCATTTCGGTAGCCGCCACGCCCTGCTGTGCTTTTATGGCAATAATACCAAAGATTACTGCCAGTGCAAGATATGGGATTTTATCCACCAGCTTTTTTTGGTCAATAAGTTTTTTGCCCTGAAAATAATCAACTAGGAAAAGGGTCACTGCCAGGGAAACGGCCTGGCCTTTAGATAATAACGAAAGCAAAAAGAAACCAATACTAAGCCAATACCATTTCCGGTTTTTGGCCTGGTTGAACTTTATATAATAAAAAAGTGCCAAAAGGTAAAAGAACGCGTACAAAACATCTTTCCGTTCCGATACCCACGAAACAGATTCAACATGCAGGGTATGTACACCGAACAAAAGACCAACGATGGCCGAAATATTTAATTTGCCTGTCAAAGCGAAAACAACCAGAAAAACAAGTACTGCGTTTCCCGAATGAAGCAAAAGGTTGGTAAAATGATAAATGAAAGGATTTAGTTCACCTATTTGATAATCAATGTATAGCGAAAGCATGGTCAATGGGTGGTAGTTGCCCATATAAGCATTGCTGAAAATCCATTTCAGGTTTTCCCAGGAAAGGGTTTTTATGTAGCTGTTTTCGTTGACATAAACCCGGTCGTCCCAATTGGTCAGGTTGTTGAAAAGTGTTGGGAAAAATACAATAAAAGTAACTGCAACAATTACAGCACTCCAGAAGAGCTTTGATTGTAAAAAACTGACATTTTGTTTCTTTGCCATTAGGATACCGATTTATTTAGCAAATGTATAAAATTTATGCTGCAAATTTTTGGGTAAAAATCTAATTGCCTTGTACCCAATCCATTTTTTATCTACGATTGTTTCCCTATTGACATGTAATACACGAAATGAAATCAAATTATCTCTTGTTTTTTTACTATACAAATCTAACGAAGCGATTCATTGGTACAGGTTTATAACTTATGTTATGAGCGTGTTAAAGTGGCGGTATTCTTACTTTTTTATCCCAGCCCCATTTTATAAATTACAAAATACTTACTTTTGTTCAGAAGTAAATCGAAATTCAAACCAACTGGCTTTTTAGAATGTTGAAGACAGGATATTTCTGCTGTATTCAATTGCTTGAAAGCTAACCATTATTTAGAAGGATAAAACTCCTTATTTGCCCGCCAAAATGTTACAACCTTTTTGGCATCCAAACCAGTAATTACCAAAATTGATACTATATTGAAAACCAGCACACAACAGAATAAAAAAGCGGTAAAACATAGTCCAAAGCCAAGCGTACCTGGGAACAAACCTGCCGGCCTCAAAACCCAGTTGCCGTGGTTAATTTTTGTATTCCTGCTCTCATTCCTGCTTTATTCAGGTACTTTCGGCCACGATTATGTGCTCGACGATAGTGGGGTAATAGAGAAAAACAGGATAGTTAAAATGGGGGTTGATGGTATCCCCACCATTTTAAAAACGCCATATAGATTTGGTGTTAACATGTTGGACGACAACCTTTATCGGCCTTTGTCGTTGGCTATGTTCGCAGTGGAATGGCAAATTGCCCCAAACAAACCCATGATTGGCCATTTGGTAAACGTTATTTTCTATGCTTTAAGCAGTGTGCTTCTTTTATTGGTGTTGTTCAAGTTGTTCAGGCGTTATAATCCTGCAATCCCAATTTTTGCAACTTTGTTGTGGTTGGCCCATCCCATGCATACCGAAGTAGTAGCAAATATTAAAAGCCGGGATGAAATCATGTCCGTATTTTTCTTACTTCTCGCCGTTAATTGGTTCATATCGTATAATGTAAAGAAAAATTGGCTTTTGCTTTCGGCATCGTTGGTTTCCTATTTCTTTGCACTTATGTCGAAAGAAGGGGCTATCACTTTTTTGGCGATTTTCCCATTGGTTGGTTGGTATATTAGCGAAAAACCAAATTTGAAAGAACTTAGGATAACGGGACTATTTCTTATTCCTGCCATATTATTTCTTGCAATCAGGCAATCGGTACTTAGTGCTTATGCAACGCCGTCTGCAACCATGCTTATTGATAACCTTTTGGTTGGTGCCCCAGATTTTCAATCACGTATGGCCACGGCTATCATGTTGTTGGGCAAATATTTGTTCTTGCTTTTCGCACCGATCAAGCTTGCGTCCGATTATTCATACAACCAAATTCCTGTTACTAATTGGCTCGATCCGTATGTTTTGCTGTCGTTTTTGGTTTATGGTGGGTCAATGGTTTTTGCATTTATAAGACTAAAAATGAGGGATTTGCTTTCCTTTGGAATCCTCTTTTTCCTTATAACCATGAGCGTTTACAGCAATATTTTCATGATTATTGGTTCTTCGTTTGCCGAAAGGTTTTTGTATCTGCCAAGTATTGGTTTTAGTTTTGTGATCGCAGTTTTGTTATTGAAAATATTTAAAATTGATATTAAGGAGAAACTCAGCCCAACATTTTCGGCAATTTTCCAAAAAATGAAAGGGCCGTCGGTTATCATGCTGGTAATACTGTTATTGTTTGGTTTTCAGACTATTTCGAGGAGCAGGGATTGGAAAGATGGTTACACCTTGTTTTCACAAGATGTGAAAAAGTCACCACAAAGCGCACACATGCGAATATATTGGGGCATGGCCTTACGGGAAAAAGCATTGGAACAAAAGGATCCACAGCAACGGAATACCCAGATGGAAAAAGCCCTGGAAGAATTTAAAAAAGCTGCCGTAATCTATCCTAACTACCCTGATGCTTGGCAACAAATTGCATTGGCATATTTTCGCCTTGGCAACAATGAACTTTCGCTCGAAAGTTACCAAAAGGCTCTAGCATTAAACCCAAATGAGCCAACCACGTATGGCAATATGGGAATAATATTTTTTCAGAAAGGCGATATAAACAAGGCGATTGAACTTTACCAAAAGGCTATAAAATTGGATGCCAGTTATGCCGATGCGTATATGAACCTGGGCAGTTGCTATGGCACAACTGGCGAATTTGACAAAGCTGCCGACAATTTCCTGAAGTGCATACAATTGGAACCTGACAATGCTAGGGCAAATTATTTCCTCGGGATCACCTACAAATCCATGAACAATGCAACCGAAGCCCAACGCTACTTGGATATAGCTGCGCAGTTAGATCCATCGTTCAAATAATAGTTTTCAAATAAATGTTTTGGCATCACCAATAATGAAAAATAAAGATAAAATGGCTGAGAAGAAAAAAGTAAAGCAGGCAGTACCCAAAAACCCACACCTAAGCCTAATATTGGTGGTTGCGGCAACTTTTGTCGCATTTTATCCATCAATCGGAAACGACTTTGTGAACTGGGACGACGTGGTTTATATCATGAACAACGATATGATCCGGAAATTGAGCTTTGAGAACCTTAGTAAAATGTTTTCCACTTTCTGGATGGGGAATTACCATCCTTTTACCCTTTTGAGTTTTGCTTTCGACTATTCGATTTTTAACCTCAGTTCCGGTGGTTACCATTTCCATAATTTGGTACTCCATATTGTGAATGCGGTGCTTGTATATTTTGTAACATGGCATTTGTTCAAGAAAAACAACCTAATGGCATTTATTGTTTCCATGCTTTTTGCCATACACCCAATGCATGTTGAATCAGTGGCATGGATTTCGGAGCGCAAGGACTTGCTTTACACCATGTACTTCCTGCTTTCGATGCTGGCCTATATTTTTTATAACCAAACAGGCAAAAACAAATATTTGGTGCTGGCGTTGGTTGGGTTCGTGTTTTCACTTTTGTCGAAGGCCCAGGCGGTTACTTTGCCGGTAGTTCTTTTGTTGATGGATTATTATTTCGGGCGGAAGCCAAATTTGAAACTTTTTTTGGAGAAAGTGCCGTTTTTTGCGCTTTCCCTCATTTTTGGCGTTGTTGCCATAATGGCCCAAAAAGCTGATGATTCCATAAATCCAGTAGGTATTTCGTTGGTTAACAGTTTGTTCTACGCACAGTACAGTATTTGGGTTTATTTGTACAAGTTGCTTCTACCAATTAACCTTACCTGCCTTTATAACTATCCTTTTACTGATGATGGCGGTATTCCGTTCTATATTTATCTGTCGCCAACAATACTTGTGCTTATTGCTGTTGTGCTGTTTATGACCTATAAAAAGCACAAGGAAATATTTTTCGGATCGCTTTTTTTTCTGGTGGTAATTTTCCCTGTCCTACAGTTTTTGCCGGTTGGTCAGGCAATTGTGGCCGAACGTTATTCGTATATCCCATATATTGGTTTGTTTGTTGTGGTTGCTGTATTGTTCAAGCGTTTTCGCGAGCAGCTTAAAACAACAGGAAACAGAAGCCTTTTGAATTATTTTGGGATTGGGGTGTTAATCCTTTTTGGGATACTTACCATGAACCGGACTAAGGTTTGGGCCGATAGCGTTTCGCTTTGGACAGATGTAATGGACAAAAACCCTAAATGCCTGGCTGCTTATGTAAACCGCAGTTATATGAACATCCAATATAAAAATTATGACAAGGTAATTGCCGATTGCGACAAAGGATTGGCAATTGATTCGACTCATTATAAGCTCTATATTAATAAAGGCACGGCTTTTCGTCATTTGGGAATGTACGAGGAAGCGGTAAAGGAATTTACAACAACCATCCGCATCAATCCCCAAAGCTA
>CAJAXK010000173.1 GCA_903946925.1 uncultured Bacteroidales bacterium
ATGGAAAATAGTTAATGATTAATCTTTTAAAGAGAGCAAATCAATTACCACCAATTATCTAAGCACCGCTCTGAACCCTCCCCTCTTCTTTTTTCAAGGAGAGGGGAAAGAAAGGGGTGAGGTTTAAGGAGGTTAATGGAAAATAGTTAATGGAAAATGGTTGATGGGAATGGTTAATGGTTAATAGAAAATGGTTAATGGAAAATAGTTGATGAAAAAAACTACCCTTCGAGTGGTTTTTTCAATCCTCAAAGGGTGATTGAGTGTGAAAATGGAAAAAGGTTGATTGAATATGGTTCCCTTCGACAAGCTCAGGGTAAAAATGGAAAATAGTTGAGGGTTAACCTTTTAAAGAGTGAAAATCAATTACCACCAATTATCTAAGCACCGTTCTGAACCCTCCCCTCTTCTTTTTTCAAGGAGAGGGGAAAGAAAGGGGTGAGGTTTTTGGAGGTTGATGGAAAATAGTTAATAGAAAATGGTTAACGGGAAATAGTTGATGGGAAATGGTTAATGGTTAATGGAAAATAGTTAATAGAAAATGGTTAATAGGGAAAAACTACCCTTCGAGTGGTTTTTTCGACCCTCGAAGGGTGATTGAGTTTAAAAATGGAATAAGGTTGATTGAATTAGGTTGATGGAAATGGTTTTAGGAAAAGGATTGAATACCTGTTAACAGAAAAAAAATATTGCAATATGGATTTAGAAACATGTTTCATAAACTCACCGGTTGGGGTTATAGAAATATCGGGTAGTGAGGATGGCATACGATCCATACTTTTTATTGACCATAACGAACAAACAATATTGATTCCTGCGTGCTTGCAAACCTGTGTGGATCAATTAACCGAATACTTTGCAGGTAAACGCCGACAATTTGATTTAAAACTCGACCCTCGGGGAACTGATTTCCAACTCTTAGTCTGGTCAAAACTCCAATCTATTCCAATTGGCAAAACAATCAGCTACTTGGAACTTGCCATAATGACCGGCAATGCAGCCAATACCCGTGCCGTTGGAAATGCGAATGGCAAGAACAAAATAAACATTGTTGTGCCATGCCACAGGGTTATTGGCAGCAATGGCAAACTAACAGGCTATGGCGGCGGTTTATGGCGAAAGGAAATCCTGCTAAAACACGAAATGGCAAATACTCTTCAGGGCTTGTTTGCAAGTATCTGATTGTATCCATAATTGTTACATCTAAATTCTAGTCCTGTTTCAATTCTTCAGCAAATGCAAATCGCCTTTATCCACAATCCTTCCAACCGGATACAAATTAAAACGGCTATCCCAATACGGCGATTTGCTGTAAAACCAATTTAGCTGGGCATCCGAATCGGAAGCAAAGGCTTTATCCGAAGCTTTTTTCTGATCAAATTCCTGCTTCAAAGCCGGTTTATTCCTGATCATTTCGCGCGCCATGGTTTCCATTACATACGATTCGGAATACTCTTTTTGTTCCATATATGCATCAAAAAAGCCCCAGGCAGCATACGAATCAGGCGATTCAGGCTCAAGCAAATGTGCTATCACCCTCGCTGTCCTTTGGTTCATTTCAACCAGTACTGTGCCTTTGGGGAAAGTACGTTTTTCAAGCGTATCCACAATTTCAAAAGTGAGTTTATGATGGCCTTCATACGATCTCTGCTGCCAGCGTGGGCTGCGGAACCGGCTTGATTTCACCTTACAGGTAACTTCATTTTGTAATACAGTGGTTTTTACCCCATGAAGTTTCATCCTTTCGATAACCGTAATACACTGTGGCGGTATCAGATAAGCTTCGGGCAACTTGACAAATTTATCAGCCGTGCAGTTTGGGTACATGGTTAACTGCCAATTGGTTGGTTTTTTGTTATCGTATTTAAACCATAAACCACCGGTTAAATCACTTGTATCTATTGTATATTCAAATCCCAGGAATTCCACCTTGGTGCTATCGGCAAACGATTCGGAAAAACTTACCGCAAAAGGTTCCTTCCTGAACTTTTCGCCAGCCGTGCTTGCATCTGCCTTGGCTACCAGGTTTTGCAGGGTTTTATATTCCGTATTCAACAATTCGAGAGTATGGGTAAGCATGGCATAATTGCTGCTAACCCTAACTTTATAAGGCTTTAGCATGTGTGTTTCGATAAGCAGTCCGGGGCGGTTTTGCACTGCGCAATACCCTTGCGAAAGCATGGGAGGCGCAACCCCAAGGGTAAGCCCACTTCGAGGATCGTGCCAGTTGCGGAACTGCACATAAGGAAAAACAGGGAAACCCGATTTTTTCATTTCGTCCACCAGGAATGTCTCACAAACGTTGGAGGTCCAATCCGACAAGTCTTTTTCAAGGTTGCCTTTGGTTTCGAGGGCATACGTCATGGTATATTGAAAATCGGCCCCATCGGTAACATGGCAATCCACGAAAAATTCGGGAAGCCATGCATTATATAGTTTCAGCCATGCCTGCATTTCGGGAGCATCGGCTTTCATAAAATCGCGGTTCAGGTTCAGGTTTTGTGAGGTGGTGCGCCAACCCATTTCATCCGGTCCGTTCTGGTTTATCCGGTTGTACGGACCAAACCTTTCGTGACCATCGGTATTTAATATTGGGATAAAAAGTATGGTAACATGATCGAGCAACTGCAACCCAATTTTATTGATTGCCATATCGCGGAGCAGCATAAGCCCGGCATCCTTGCCATCGCTTTCGCCAGCATGGATACAGGCTTGGATAAGCAATACAGCATTGCCGCTTTTGCGCACCGCTTCGGGTGTGAAGTTGCCATTTTTATCAGCAATCAATAAAGGCAGGTCGCGGCCTTGGGGACTTATTCCAAAAGTGGAATACTTAAGCAAACCCGATGCTTTATCCAATTTCTTGCAAAAATCAATGGTCTCGCTGTAGCGTGGTGTTTTCAGGAATCCCGATTTTTCGTAATAAGTAAGATAAGCAGTATCCTGAGCCTTTAGGAGTAGCGAAAAACAGAAAAGGCTAAAAATAAGTATGGATGTTTTCATTGTGCATGGGGTTTGCTGGCAAAAGTAAACATGTTGAAGGGAAAATGGATTGGTAGTCGCAATTTTAAGTAAACATCCACAACAAGTGTTTAGGATAAGTTTTTAGTAGTCGGGGTGCGACTTGAAGTCGCGCTCCGACTACTAAAAACCCGCGCCCCGACTACTAAAACCTGCGCCCCAACTACTAACCCGCGCTCCGACTACTAAACACCCCAACTACTAACGAACCCCAACTAACCATTTATTTCCTCAAATATTTATTTTTACATTTCTGATTTTAAAATCAATAAGTCCTTACATTTGCTCAACCAAAATTCAATTATAAATCCTTAATTCTATATTTTATGCCAGTCGAAATTTCCCGCTTACCAGTAAAATCACTTTGGAACAACGAATACACGCTGTTTGTTAATCAAGTTGTAGCTATTACCGAAAAGTACGACTACCAAGCTTTGCACCTGCAAAAACCCTTTGGAAAAGTAAAAGCCCAATTGCCCGACCTTGCAAAAATAAAGTCGCAGGAAAAAGGCAATGCCCTTAGCAACCAATTGCAGGAATTGGATGCCGAACGCGACACACTTATTGTAGCCATTGTAGCCCAGGTTAAAGCCATGGGCAAACTAAGCTTGCCAGGCATTGCGCCGCATGTGGTGGTAATGGACAGGTTTTTCGACCAGCATGGGCGCGATATTGCCACCGCCAATTACAATGCCGAAACCGAACGCCTTAACGACATATTGGCCGATTACAATGCCAAGGCCGATGTAAAAGCTGCTGCCCAAACCTTAAACCTCACCATTCTGTTCGATCAATTGCTAACAGTTAACACACAGTTTGCAGCCCTGTTCCTGCAACGCACCGAAAGCGATGCAGCCACCGAAAAGGTTGATGCCCGCGCCATACGCACCATAACCGACAAAGCATTAAACACATTTTTTGTTGCTTTTGAGTATTGCAGCTCCGAGTACGATGGCCTCGATTACATTACCCCAGCCAGCGAACTTAACGAGTTGATAGCCTACTACAAAACCCAGCTTAAAGCCCGCGCCACCCGACGAAATTCGGGTAAGGATGTTAGCGTGGAAGAACCGATTGGGTAAATTAATACAAGCCGGGTCGAACTGAGGTGGTTTGGCCCGGTTTGGGTTTCTGGTTCAAATACCTGAATCGAAAATAAATATTTTAGCAACTTCTGGCACTTAATTATTGACAATATTTTTGAGCATGAATACAGAATTTAAAAGTAAAGAAATTTTGAGATTATTTGACGAAAATATTTATCCTCATATTATTGGAGATTTACAGATTTTGGACACGATACAACCAGAGACACATGTTGTTTGTTGTACGGTACCCACTGCCATGTTATTATTAGGTTCTCTAGATTTTATCGGATATCTATTGAGACAAACTGCAAGCCTCGATGATACAGAAGGCAATATTAGGAGTGTATTGGAAAATCGAAAATATTTTCCTCCTGTATATGGTCCTGAAGTGATTAGAACCTTAATTGCATTTTATAGAGGAGGCATAATGCATTCGTTTTACCCTAGACAAACAATAAAAGATATTTACGGTATCCATAAATCACAGAACGCAATTCTGTTAGAAACCATTTCTATAGAAGGATATACTATTCTATCCTTAAATATAAATGTAATTTCATCTGATTTTAAAAATTTTGTACATACTTTGTATGCAGAAATAAAATCAACATCGGACACCCAGTTGCTTGATAACATATATAATAGTTTTAAGAGAATCTACCCCAAAAGCCTTACAACAATGCCTACTACAACAAATCTAACAACTATCCCTTATGGAGTTTTACATAAAAAGTAATTCTGATTGGACCGTAAGCGTATAGATGCCTAACCTAAGAGTTTCCTAGACTTGAAAAGATTAAAATTGAAAATGGTCTTAAATTGGAACTATATCGCTCAATATCTGTCATCCAAATAGCTGCAAAATTTTATCATCAAGCTTACGATTACTTTTGCAATTAAAATAAAAACTCATGTATTTATTCTTTGACACCGAAACTACAGGACTTCCTAAAAATTGGAAAGCTCCAGTTACTGATTTAAATAATTGGCCAAGACTAGTTCAACTTGCTTATTTGTTATTTGACAGTAATGGAAATAAAATTTCAGAAGGTGACTTTATCATAAAACCAAGCGGTTTTACAATTCCATTAGAGGTTTCAAGAATTCACAGAATAACAACAGAAAGAGCTAATAACGAGGGTAAAGATTTATTAACTGTTTTGCGTCATTTCAATTCCTTAATCGAAAAATCAAGCTGCCTTGTGGCACACAATATGTCCTTTGACGAGAATATTGTGGGTTCTGAATTTTTACGTAATGGAATGCTGAATACCATACCAAGTAAGAACAGAATTTGCACAATGGAAAGCAGTACGAATTTCTGTGCGATAAATGGCCCTTATGGTTACAAATGGCCAAAACTTTCTGAACTTCATTATAAATTGTTTAAGACCGATTTTGAAGAGGCCCATAATGCAATGGTTGATATACATGCGACTTCCAGATGTTTTTGGGAATTGGCGAAAAAAGGTGTAATTGAATTAAATAATCCTATTAAGTCAACGATATCTGTAAATTATGGAAAATCAGAGCCTTCATATCTTGAAAATCTTGCAAGGAAATATAAAAAGGCTGATGAAATTGAAAACCTTATCCCTTATCGAAAGGGAAATAAATGGGGATTTTGTACTTTCAATAAAAAAATAGAAATCGATTGCGAATTTGATATGGCTTTCAAATTTACTGATGGAATTGGCAGAGTTTGGAATAAAAATGATGGTTATGGATATATTGATTTGAGAGGCAATTTGATCACAGATCTTAAATTCAAATTAGGATGCAAGTTCAATGAAGGTTTTGCTGGTGTGGGGATTGGATATAATAAGTGGCACTTTATTGGTAAGTATGGTGAAATAGTTTTTAATCAGAACGAGTATGAAAGTATTTATAGTTTCAGCAATGGATTTGCCGGGGTTATACAGAACGGGAAATTAGGATTTATAAATGCATTTGGAAATCTGGTTATTCCTCCCATTTATGATTATCACGATTATGATGATAGCATACGTAATGCGCTATACGAAGAGATTTCTAATGGAGATGCCGCCTTTTATAGATCAAATATTTCTAATTTTCAGGAAGGTTGTGTCCGCCTTAAGCATAATGATAAATATGGATTTGTTAACACAAATGGTAAAATAATAGCTCCTTTTATTTTTGATGAAGCTGATGATTTTTCAGAGGGCATAGCAGAAGTCGGGATAATTTCTCCTACCAATCAAGCAGATATACGATCTGGATATATTGATAAAACAGGAGCTTATGTTATTCCTTTAAAATACCAATATGAACATCGGAAAGTATGGGGATTTAGTAGGCAATCCAAATTTAGTGAAGGGAAAGCTTTAGTGAAATCAATGTCCAAACGCGGTTATGGTTTTGGACAAAAAGAATTTTTTATCAATAAAAATGATGAGTCTATAATAGAATCTGATTCGTATGAATTCTGTGCCGGTTTTTCAGAAGGACTTGCTGTAGTAATGGAAGAATATGGCGAATACAAATACCAGAAGGGCAGAGAACGGAAATATGGATTTATTGATAAAAATGGAAATATAATTATTGAATGTCGTTTTGATTGGGCTCAATCATTTTCTGATGGATTAGCTGCTGTAAAATTAAATGGGAAATATGGATTTATTAATAACCTCGGTGAAATAATTATTGATTGTAAATATGGTGAAGATTTCAGACGAAGCAAATTTATTGATGGGTTACTGTTTGTGCCGGGGAATCCGTGGAAGCCAGGGAAAGGATATATCAATAAAGAAGGTATTGAGTTTTGGGAAGATTAAAAAAAAACTAAATGAAAATAGTAAAACCTAAATCGCTTGAAGAATTTTTAAGCTTATTTTATGATTTGTATGATACTCCCCAAGTATTTAAATACTACAGAGGTCAAGCTGATTACTCTTGGGATATCACGCCAGGTTTGGCGCGAAATAAAGGAATTAAAAATAATGAAGATTTATTTCGCATAGAAATTAAACTCATTGAAAATTTCAAAAATAAAATTGCATATAACAAATTTGATTATCTTGTCCCGCTTGGGGAATGTAGCTATGACAAAAGTTGGATATATCTGATGGCCGCACAGCATTATGGACTTTCGACCAGGCTAATGGATTTCACATGTAATAAATATGTTGCACTTGAATTCGCGGTTGCTGACTTAAATCATTTGAATAAGGATGGAGTACTTATAATTTATAACGACATTGAATCTATCCAGGAAGATGTAGATTCATCAATACTTAAAAACCCGGTTAGTCAATCCCACCATACATTTTTCTTCCAAGGTATTTCATTTCGGAATTCAAAAAACAATGAATGCAATTTATCAGAAAGCAGAAAAATAATTCAGTGTAGTAAATTTTTATACCGAGACTCACATAATCTTTTTAAATGCCTCACATTAGATGAATTACATCGGAATCATTTAACAATAGTGCATATCCCCAAAAACTTGAAACTTGAAATTATCAATTATTTTGTTAAGAAAAACAGTCTGGTTTTTGATTTATATCGTGGCAGAAATATTCTTGATTTCTATGCTAAGATTTTGAATAATGAATTCCAAAATATAAATGATAGCAGAATAGACGATTACCTTAAATCGGATAATATTTAGAAACCCATGCCACAAACCACTTACCGCCAAACCATCCTCAGCTATTTCGCCTCATTCGATATTGCCAACCTCCGCATTCATCTCAAGGAAGAGTATTCTTATCAGGACACTACAAAATTTATTTTTCTCAGCAAGTTGGATCAGATTTTTAATAAGTTTAAGAACGCAGGCGATTCTGAACTGCTTATTTATCCGGGAGCATGTGCCGGAAAAGCATGTGATAATTGCGGTGTAAAAGGATACCGTTTTGTTGGTAATTATTCTAAAAATTACATTGATCTACTTTTTGTAATTATATCGGACGATATAAGAGATATTTTTTATTGCAGTAGTTTTAACCCGGACGTGGAGTTGGATGGTTTGCAACGCAAGGAATCCATTTTTATCGACAAGGATGACTTGGTAACATTTCATAAAACCCCTGAGTACTGGGAGAAGGTTTTTGCCGCATATAATGCTTATTCCGAACTTGTTGAAGATCCACCAAAGCCGTTTGATTATGATTTTTTGAGCCATTGGCTTAATAAATACTCTGAACTAAACTCTAAGTTAGGCAAGTTCAGCTACCTCAATCCTACAATGAAATGGTCGTCTTTTTCGCGCCTGTATGATGAATTAATAGCGGTTAGGGTATATATTCCTACTCATATTCTGGCAATATTACATGCAAACTATACACTAGCACATGCAAAAACAGAAGATGAACGTATCGCATGGGTTTTGAAACATGAAACAACTCACGAAAAAATACCGTTTTTATTTAAGCGTTCGTTTGATAAAGAAGGTGAAAATTATATAATGACAAACCAAAATCCAGTACTAATTTTAACAGGGAAAGTATTTATTGAAGCTCTCAATTTTGCTGTAACATATAAAGAACAACAGGCAGAACTATTGCAGAAATATACTACATATACTAGCGAAATGGAAGCAGAAATTCTTAACAACACAAACTTTGATGAGGAAGGTAATAATGTTTTCTCACTACGGTTTCATCTCGAAAGGAGGGAAGAAATAGAAAAACTTGGTGAAAATATTCCTTTATTTATAAATGAAAAAAGAAACCAAATTGATTCTTAAATTTGATTTCTTAAAAACGCAGCTTCCCCATTTCATTTTAACTAATTGAATTCCAACTCGTCTTCTCTTATACCACAGTGGATAATATGATCAATAAACAATCTGCAGAAAACATCTTTATCAAATACCGATACCACAGTGCTGTAAATACTTGTTTCTTGAATTGCTTTATATGAAGGAGCAATAAAATTATTAATCCCAATACCTGAGGATTTACAAACAAAATCAATAGTTCTCGTAATGTGATGAATATATTGTAAATGTTTTTTCTTAGGGATTCTTTTTAAAAAGTCTGATAAGTTCACTGATACTACAACTTCATAAGTTGGAATATTAGTAATTGTGTACGGTTTAATAAGCTCATCTTTAACTTTTATAATCTCGTTAAAATCTTCAAATATTCCACAATCAAACAAATGAATTTCACCGACTTCACCTTGGTTAAATTCAATCCCATAGCTTTTTTTCTCTGATAAGTTTTTGCCTCCATAATATTCATCAGAAATTGAATAGTAGCAGAAATGGTATTTGTTGTCAATCAACTTGTATAGTATATTTTCCTCGATCATGGTTTGTTATATAGTATCTTAACATTCTGTCTCTTTAATCACTTAATCAGTGATTAAGTAGTCTTACAAAAGTATAAATACTTTTCCAAAGTCAGATATTTGCAGAAATTCCGTTCGGGCGCATCTTACTTTCTGATGCGTCCGATTAAATAAACTAAGTAAAGCCTTACAAAAACCAATTTATCTGAAAACATAAAGGTATTTGTTGTTACATACTTAATTTGCCCCTGCCCAGCTTGGGAAAGCCCGCCTAAAACTTAGTTTGCCTCTGCCCAGCTTGGGAAAACCCGCCTGAAACTTGGTTTGCTTCTGCCCAGCCTGGGCAAGCCCGCCTGAAACTTAGTTTGCCCCTGCCAAGCTTGGGCAAGCCCGCCTGAAACTCAGTTTGCCTCTGCCCAGCTTGGGAAAGTCCGCCTGAAATTTAATTTGCCTCTGCCAAGCTTGGGCAAGCCTGCCTGCCCGCAATATTCAGGGTTTCACTTTGAGTGAAGCCCTGAATAATTCAAACTTAGTTTGCCCCTTCCCAGCCTGGGAAGGTTGGGCCGAATCACAAATATGATGTAATTACAAGAGGTACCCATCCAACGACTGAAAAAGAAAAAAGACCTGCCAGATGTTCCAGCAGGTCTTTTTCTATATGGATTTCACATTGGGATTTGCTTAATTGTCAATATTCGTCGGGCAATTGCTTTAGTTGGGTACGTGTAAAAACTGGCCCGTCCTTGCAAACAAAAACTTTGCCTACATTGCAACGTCCACATTTTCCAAGGCCACATTTCATACGGTTTTCGAGGGTGGTATAAACTTGATCATCGGCAAAACCATATTTTTCGAGTATCGGAAAGGTGAATTTTATCATTACCGGTGGACCGCAAACAATAGCAATTGTATCCTTGCTTACCGGTTGCATCCTGTCGAGTATGGTTGGCACAAAACCTATTTCCCCTTTCCAGTCAGGGGTTTCGCCGCCAGGATCCACGGTTGTAACAAGTTTCACATCGGGGCGTTCTTTCCACTCGGCGAGTTCATCTTTGTAAACCAGGTCGGCAACAGCACGGGCTCCGTAAAGTATGGTAATATCTTTAAATTGCTCCCTTTTATCGAGGCACGACCAAATAACGCTGCGCATAGGTGGCAGAGCTATACCTCCGGCGATAAAGAGCAGGCTTTTTCCTTTCCACTCGTCGATAGGGAAAATATTCCCATAAGGCCCGCGGAAACCAATGGTATCGCCCACGTTAAGGCTTGCCAGTTCGGTTGTTACCCTCCCGGCTTCACGGAAAGTACATTCGATATATCCTTTGCGTGTATGTGGCGATGCAACGCAAAAGGTAACTTCGCCTTCGCCAAAAACCGAGTATTCACCGAACTGTCCGGTGTGAAAGGCGAAATTATCCCCCTCTTCTTCGTTGGCAAATTTCAACCTGAATGTTTTGACCATGGGAGCCTCATCGGTAATCTTTTCGATTTGCATAAGGTAAGGCTGGTAAATATTCTGTTGCTCCATAGTATTTTATGCTGGGTTTATTTCTGATTTATTCAATTATTCTAAAGTTCAATGTTTTGAGTTCAAAGGTTAAATGCTGCGCGTTCAAAGGTTCAAGTGCTTCGCGTTCAAGGGTTCAAGGTTCAAAGAGTTGGCCACTGAGCCTGTCGAAGTGCGCGTTCAAGGGTTTAATTGCTTCGGATGTTCGAATGTTCAATTGTTCTTATTTCGGATGTTCAATTGTTCTTATTTCGGATGTTCAATTGTTCTTTTATTCGAATGTTCAATTGTTCCTCAGCATTTTCCCTAACCACATTTCCTAATCTCCACATCCTCAAATCCTCAAATCCTCACATTATCGCATTAACACATTAACACATTATCGCATTAAACAATTACCCCTATCGAAGTCAAATGTTCCTTAATATTCATATCCACCGGACAAGCGCGTGAACATCGTCCGCAACCTTCGCAGCCCACAACATGAAGTTGCTCCGGCATATAAGCAAATTTGTGCATGATACGCTGCCTCCAACGCTGGCTTTGTACTTCGCGTGGGTTATGGCCGGAAGTATGAAGGGTAAAAAGCGAAAATCCGCACGAATCCCAAAGACGGAGGCGAACACCTTTTTTTGTATTCTGCTCATCCTGAAAATCGAAACAGGCACAAGTTGGGCACACAAATGCACAAGCACCACAACCAATACACCGTAACGATTGGTCGAGCCAAAGTGCTGCATTATTGAACGAAGCGGTTGTTTTTTCAACAACACCGTCCATATCAAACACAACCTTAACATCTGCCAGGAACTTTGATTTGTCAATGCCATTACCATCAACGCTAAGTAAATCGGCAAATAATGCAGACAGTTTTGCGCCTTTTTCAGTCAGGATTTCGACAAGGATTTCATCTTTGCTTATTCCTGTAAATTGCAAATCACTGCCTGTTGCATTGCCTGGTCCACCTCCAACGGAAGTACAGAAGCAATATTCGTCAGCAACAGGACAAGAAAAGGAAATGATGGTTGCTTTTGCCTTTTTCTGCAAATAGAACTGATCCTTGGGTTCTTCGCCAAAAATTGCATCAAGTGATTTAAAACCTGAAGCATCGCATGGCCTCACCCCGAAAAGTACAGTTTCCTGAAAAGCGCCCAAATCAACCGGTTGTTGTTTTACACCGGATTTATCCAGGGTATAGCCGAGCACTTTTTCCACTTTTGGGAAAGCAGCTTTTTTTGCCGATTGTGTCGATAGCAACACGTCCAATGCAATTTCGTCAATCGTTTGAACTTGCTCTATCTCAATAACCTTTCCTTTGCGAATAGGCGCCAACACAGGAAAACCCTGCGACCTAAACCGTTCGATTAATTTTGGGAGGTCGCTGTATTTAAGTATTTTTAGTTCTTTCTCCATGGCTATCAGATAATGAAGTTCTCTTTATCATCAGGTTTGTAGGTGGAAAGCGCGTACATGGCATCGGATTTCATGCCGGCTGTGGCGCCAAATATTTCCTTTATTGGGTTGATTAGTTGATAGGTAAGCAAATTTAGCGGAATATCCATCGGGCAGGCGGTGGCACATTCGCCACAGTTTACGCAACGTCCGGCAAGGTGCATGGCACGCATCAGGTGATAATCGAGGTTTCCACGCTCGTGGCTTGCAACCGGAATCCATTGCGGTTGGTTAACATCGGTTGTACAACGATGGCAGTAGCACATTGGGCAGGCTGCACGGCAAGCATAACATTTAATGCACTTTTCAAATTCCTTGTTCCAGAAAAGCCATCTTTCGTTGTTCGACATGGCTTCCAGTCGGGCAATCATTTCTTGCTCTTCGGCTTTTATTCCGGTATCGGTGGTTTCGAGAAAAGCTTCAATCGAATGGAAATCGGTGAATTCCACAAAAGAGCCATCCCGATTGGCGAACAAAACATACACTTCCCCATCCTTGATCTGGAATTCGGAAGCAAGTTGCAAAATGCTCCGCAAGGCTGCCACATTGGCCAAAATGCCGAGTTTGCCAAAACGTTTTACTTCATGTTTCAACAAATAACCAGCAAGGTTTTGCGTACACGAAGCATCATAAACCAATTTATTGGCTTGCTCTTCGTTTCGCACAAATAATGCCCTTACTCGGTCGGCCGAACCTTTTTCGTATCCGATAAACAGATTGATGGTTTTATCGCTTAATAAAGCGGTAACTTTTTTTATCAGTTCACTCATTGCTAGCACCCTCCTCGTTAAATAAAGTGGAAACGGCAATCTTTTTATAATTTTCGTAAGGGCCTATTTCCTTGATTTTTTTCACCGTGTTGTTCACAACCTCCGCCCACTTGAACCCTTCGGCTGCCGATACCCAACTGAATTGAATACGCTCAGTATCAATTCCTGTAAAATTCAACAAGTTGCGGAATACGATCCATCTGCGCCGGGCATGAAAATTCCCTGTGCTGTAATGGCAATCGTTTGGATGGCAACCCGAAACAATAATTCCGTCGGCTCCATTTTCAAAAGCTTTCATCAGTATCATAAAATCAATGCGCCCTGTACACGGAAAGCGTATTATTTTCACATTGGCCGAATATTTTATACGGCTTGTACCTGTGAGGTCGGCTCCGGCATA